>DAIERH010000001.1 GCA_027346925.1 Geobacter sp. | reverse complement strand
TACAACTGCCGTTCCACCCGCCGCAACAAAATGGAATTCACCACCACCGACACGGACGAGAATGCCATGGCCAGGCCGGCGTATTCCGGCTTGAGGGTGATGCCGTAGCGGGAGAGCATGCCGGCCGCGATGGGGAGCCCTAGCACGTTGTAGAAGAGCGCCCAGAAGAGGTTCTGCTTGACCTTGGCCAGGGTGGCCCGGCCGATGGCAATGGCGCGCACCGCGTCCATCAGGTCGTCCCGCATCAGCACGATGTCCCCGGTCTCCTTGGCCACGTCCGTGCCGCCGCCGATGGCGATGCCCACGTCCGCCTGGGCCAGGGCCGGCGCGTCGTTGATGCCGTCGCCCACCATGCCGGTGATCCTCCCCTGCTGCTGGTATTCCTTCACCACCTCCTGCTTGCGCCCCGGCAGGACCTCTGCCTCGAAACTGTCCACTCCCGCCTGTTTGGCCACGATGGCGGCTACGGAGGCCCGGTCGCCGGTGATCATGCAGGTCTGGATCCCCTGGCGCCGGAATTCGGTAATAGCCGCGATAGTACCGGGCTTGAGCGTGTCGGCAAAGGCGGCCAGGCCAACCAGAGAGTTGGCGGCGGCCACGTAGATCAGGGATTTGCCCTGGCCGGCCAGTTCCCCGGCCTTGTCCGCCAGATGCCCCAGGCCGATCCCCTCCTCCTCCATCAGGCGTTCGTTGCCCACCGCCAGGCGGAAGCCGTTGTAGGAGCAGGTGATGCCGAAACCGCCCCGTTCCTCGTACTCCGAGGCATCGCCGGGCTGCACCCCGGCCTCCGCGGCAGCCGTCAGCGCGGCCTGGGCCAGGGGGTGGGTGGAATGGGCCTCGGCCGTGGCCAGGCACTCCAGTAGCCGCTCCGGGTCAACGTTCCGGGAAACCGGGACCAGGTCGGTCATGGCAGGGGTACCGCTGGTCAGGGTGCCGGTCTTGTCCAAGAGCAGCACCCCCAGGTGCGAGATGGTCTCCAGGGCAGAGCCCTTCTTTACCAGGATGCCGCGGCCAAGGGCCACGCCGCTCCCCACCATGATGGCGGTGGGGGTGGCCAGCCCCATGGCACAGGGACAAGCGATCACCACCACGGCGATGGCAAAGCGGAAGGCGGTCAGAAACGGGGCGTGCAGGGGAAAGAACCAGATCAGGAAGGTCCCCAGACTGAGCAGGACCACCGCCGGGACGAACCACCCCGAGACCGCGTCGGCGAAGCGCTGGATGGGGGCCTTGTCCCCCTGGGCCTCGCGCACCATTCGAACGATCTGGGCCAGGAGCGTGGCCTCTCCCACCCGGGTGGCCCGCACCCTGAGCACGCCGCTTTTGTTGATGGTGGCGCCGGTAACCGTATCGCCCGGTTTCTTCAGCACCGGCATGGATTCGCCGGTGACCATGGCCTCGTCCACCGCGCCGCTGCCGTCCAGAACCTCGCCGTCCGCCGGGATGGTCTCGCCGGGGCGGACCAGCACCACGTCCCCCACCCGGATGATGGAGGCCGGCACCTCCTTTTCCCCCTGCTCGGTTACCAGGCGGGCCTTGTCGGCCTGGAGGTGCAGCAGTTTCTTCAGCGCCTCGCCGGCTTTGCCCCGTGCGCGGGCCTCCAGGTATTTGCCGAGCCGGATGAAGGTGATCAGCCAGGCCGATGTCTCGAAGAACACCTCCCGGCCGGGTCCCAGCAAACCGGAAAAGGCGGCCAGGGAGTAGAAATAGGCCGCCGAGGTGCCCAGGGCGACCAGCACGTCCATGTTGGCGCCGCGATTTTTCAGCGCACTCCAGGCACCGCGGTAGAAGATCAGGCCGGCCGAGAACTGGACCACGGTGGCCAGCAGGAAGTTGAACTGCATAACGGCCCGGTTGTGGTGCATCCCCATGGTGAGCATGATCGGCAACGAGGCCGCCAGGGAGAAGATGAACCAGTTGCGCTGGGAGCGCAGTTCGTCGTGGCCGACTGCCTCGGCTTCGCGCATCTCCACCGGCGTGTAGCCTGCTGCGTGAACGATGGCGAAGATCTCCGCCGCCCCCACCTGTCCCGGATCGAAACGCACGAAACCGGTCTCTGCGGCCAGGTTGACGATGGCGGTGGTGATGGCCGGGTGTTCCAGCAGCTTGCCCTCCAGGCGGTTGACGCAGGAGGCGCAGTGCAGCCCCCGGACGGCAAAGGTCATCTCGCCGGGCGGTTCGGGGCGGATCACACCGTAACCCAGCCCCTCCACGCCACGGATGATCTCCTCCGCGGCAATGGCGTTCTCGTCGTGGTTGACGATCAACTCTTCCGTGGCAAAATTGACCACCGCCGATGTAACGCCCTCCCGCGCGCCGATACCCTTCTCGATCCGGGCCGCGCAATTGGCGCAGGACATGCCGGTAATTTTCAATACGGTTTTTGTCATGGTTTTGGTTCCTGAAGTCGACACCCAACCACCCCCCACCCCCTTCTTAGTAAGGAGGGGAGTTTAAAGTTCCCCTCCTGTTTCAGGAGGACCCAAACATTGGGCCTGAAGGGCTAGGGGTGGTAAGGTGTCGGCTTGAACGCTGATTGAAATTAGCTCCTGAAATCGCCTTGCTGGATATGGCCCCAGGCGATCTTGATGGCCGAGGCGACCGGGAGCGCCAGCAGGATTCCCCAGAACCCGATCAGTTCGCCCAGGGCCATGACGATGATGATGGTCACCAGGGGATTGAGGTTCATGGACTTTTTGAAGACCACCGGCTTGATGATATACCCCTCCAGGAAGTATATCACCGCAAAGGCAATGACGGTCTTGGCCAGTGCAGACAGGGTCTGGAACTTGAACCAGGTAAAGAACAGCGCCGGCAGGACGGCGATGATCACCCCGATGAAGGGCAGGATCGAGGCGATTCCGGCGAAGACCCCGCAGAAGATCGGGTGGGGTATGTCCATGAAAAAGAGCGACAGCGAGGCCAACAGCCCCACGATGATGGAGACGATCACCTGGCCGCGCAGGTAGCCGCCGATGCTGCTGTTGACCTCCTGGCCGATGGCCAGGACGAGATCGCGGTGGCGTTCGGGTATCCATGAGGCGAGAGTCTCTATGACGGTCTCTTTGTAGTAGAGCATGAAGAAGACCAGGATCGGTGAGAGGACGATGTTGAAGATGTTGAAGAAGATGCGCGTGCCGAAGCCGTAGAACTTCGTTCCGGCTGTCTCCACGGCGGCGTCGATGTTGGCCGAGAGCTTGTCAAGGAGCCACTGGATCTCGTCCGAGCCGTAACGGTCGGGAAGCTGCGACTTCCACTCCGTGACGATCAGTTTGATCTTCTGCATGTACAACGGCAGGTCATTGATGAAGCCGTTCCAGCCCATGGTGAGCTTGGGAACCATGAAGGTGAAGAAGAAGATGGTCAGGAGGCCGAGGAAGACATACAGCAGGCCAAGGGCGTAGATCCGCTTGAGGCCTCGCTCTTCGGTGCGTACCACCAGGGGGTCCAGCAGGTAGGCGATCACCCAGGAGAGCAGGAAACAGGAGATGGTATGCTGCAAGGCATACCCCGAGGCCGCCAGCAGGCCGAGCAGCAGGATGGTTGCGATCAGGCGGCCGTAATCGTTGCGGACGTGGACTTCATGATGCGGGTGATGCATAAGGTCCTCTCAGATCCGGGATACGAGCATCTCCTCCATCTCCACGGTGAACAGGTTGTTCTCCTCAAGCCAGTGTTTGACCCGGCTGGTGAGGAATTCGTCCTTGATCTCCAGCAGCCGTTCGTTCTCCTCGGGGAAGAAGGAGAGGATGTCGTTCAGCTTGCCATAGGGTTTTTTCCCGACCAGCGAGCCGTCCAGCAGCCGTTTGAGCCCTTTATCCTCGATGGCCCCGATGAAGCCGGACATGATCTGGCGTTCAACGCCGTAGTCGAAGCGCGGTATTTCCAGAAAGCGTTCCCGGTTGCGCTCCAGTTGGCGCCAGAACTCCTCGTCCTCCAGGGCGGAAGGCACAAAAAAAATCTCACCGGTCATGCGGTCCAGGAAGTAAACCCGGTCTCCCTGGCCACTGGTGAAGGCATCCAGCAGATCATCCCAAACTATTTCCACGTTATGCACGAAAGCCATGGCATCAAACCTCTATTCCCTGTTGACTTCCGGGGAGAGTGACCGCACAATCCCCGTCATGCGAACCATATTTCTCGCCGATGCCCACCTGGGGACACCGGTTGACCGCAATTACCGCCTGCTGCTGCAATTCCTGGCCGAACTGAAGGGGAACACGGAGACCCTCTTCATCATGGGCGACCTGTTCGACTTCTGGCTGGGTTTCCCCTCCAACCCCTTCCGGCAGTACGATGCCGTGCTGGATGCGCTGCGGTCGTTGCTGGCCAGCGGTTGCCGCCTGGTGTACTTCGAAGGCAACCACGACTTTCATCTGGGCCATGTCTTTCGTGAGCGCCTGGGGGCCGAGATCCACACCGGCCCCGCCATCCTGACGGTGCAGGGAAGGCGTCTCTTTCTCTGCCACGGCGATCAGATCAACGCTGCCGACCATGGCTACCGCCTGCTGCGTCGGTTGCTGCACAACCAGTTCATCGCAACCGCTGTTGCCCACTTTCCTCCGAAGCTGGCCGTGCGGATCAAGGAGCGCCTCCAGCACACCAGTCGCGCCGCGTACCCGGCCAAACTCGCGCGCTGGGACTATCGTGTCATCATCCGCGACTTTGCCCGCACCCTGCAACGCCAGGGGTGTGACGGGCTGGTTACCGGCCACTTTCACCTGGGCTTTCGCGAAGAACTGGATACACCGCCCTTTATCATCCTCTCCCTGGGAGACTGGATGGAACGGTTCACCTACGGCGAGATGGTTGGGGGGGAACTGTTGTTAAAGAACTATGTAACCGACGAATCGTAGGGGCGCCCCTACACGATCATTTCCTGAAAAACTCTTCCAATGCCTGTTCACCCACCTGGGCCGCCTTGATCCTCCACCTGTCCTGATTGATGACCAATGCCACCAGCGCGATGCGCGGCTGCCGTATCGGTGCAAATGCGGCAAACCAGGAATAATGGCCCTTGGGATCGCTGCCGTCGATGGAACCGGTCTTGGCGGCGATATCCACCTTCAGGCGCGGCCGTCCCTGCCGGTCGTGGAAGGCCCGCCGCGATGTCCCGCTGGTGACGGTGCTGGAAAGCATCCGCGTCAGGGCCGCCGCTGTTTCGGGCGATACCAGCCGCCGCAACTCCCGCGGCGTGTGCGTTTCCTTGACCGCACCCTTGCCGTCCAGTACCCGGTCGGTCAGGCTGGGGGACATCATGCGTCCGTTATTGGCGATGGCGGCCATGATCACCGCCGCGTGCAGCGGAGATATCTTGACCTCGTGATCGAGCCCGGCCCCCATCAGTTTCAGTCCTTGGTCGCTCTGGGGTTCTCCGGCCCTGCTCGCCTTGGCCGGGGTGTTGGCCAGCAGTGTCTGATTGAAACCGAAGCGCTGCACGAGTTCCATGACCGATGCCTTGCCGGCGATGTCGCTGGCGACCCGTCCGTAGACCGGGTTGACGGACTTGGCCATGGCATAGGTCACGTCCATACGGTTGTTTCTGCCCCTGGGGCTGGCGTCCCAGTAGCGGGGATTCTCGGAGTAGGGGCGGCCGCGAAACTCCACCACCGTCTCCGGGGTGATGCGCTTGGTCTCAAGCGCCGCCGAGGCGGTAATGATCTTGAACAGCGACGCCATGGGATACAGATCGAAGCAGGCGCCCCGCGCCCAGGGTGAATCGACGGAGGAGTGGGCGGTCATGGCCAGGATACGTCCCGTTGAGGGCTCGATGGCCACGAACACGCCATAGGGGACCTGGTACCTGGTCATGAAATCATGGACCCGCTTCTGCAGATCGGCGTGAATGGTATAGTTGACGGTCTCGCCGCCGGTTGTCAGCGCCGTGAGCCGCTCCCCCGTCGTGCTTGCCGAATCGAGCAGCAGGCAGGCGGTCTCGAAGCTGTCGGCCGGTGGCTGTCTGGCAGCCTCCACCCTGGAAGGGGGGGGAGCCAAACGTGATCTGATCAGCGTTTCCGCACCCTTGAAAGCTTGGGGCGCCTTCTGGAACACAAGTACGCAGACCGGCGTCAGTGCCAGCACGATGGCCAGAAACAGGAGGAGATGCTTGAGGCGTTCACGGCGTTTCCCCGTGGGGGGATGCATCCCCTTGGGGACGTTGTCGCCCGAAGCCGTCAGCCTTCTGTTGCTGGAACTGGTTCTGGAAAAGCTGAAGCCGAAAAAGCGCTTTTTGCTGGATAGGTGTTTGAGGTCCTGCATGGCGGTCCGGGATGAATGTGATTGGATGACTATACAGGGAAGGGGAGGGGGTTGTCAATCCATGAGGGACTCTTCCCCCGGCCAGAAGCGCTGCTGCAACTCCTGGATCAACGGAGCCAGGCTCTTGCGGTCGCGGGCCGAAACGGTGATGCCGCCCCGGGTGCGGGCGATCTGGCGCACCTTGAGAAAGGCCACGGTATCAGCCTTCTTCATCTCCGCCAACAGGTCGGCCTTGTTGAACACCAGCAGTTGCGGTTTGTCACCCAGCTCCAACTCATCCAGGATACGCCCCACCTGGGCGATCTGATCCTCGAAACGGGGATTGGCGGCATCAACCACGTGCAGAAGCAGGTCCGCGTCCCTCAGCTCCTCAAGGGTGGCCTTGAAGGCGCCCATGAGCGACGCGGGCAGGGAACGGATGAAGCCGACCGTGTCGGTGATGATCACTTCCCGCTCGCGGGGAAAACGCAGGCGGCGGGTGGAGGTGTCCAAGGTGGCGAAGAGCAGGTCCTCGGTGAAGACGTCACTCTGGGTCAGGGCGTTCAGCAGGGTGGACTTGCCGGCATTGGTGTAGCCCACGATGGAGATGATCGGCACCCCGGCCTTGACCCGCTGGCGGCGGCGCTGGTCACGGCCCCGGGAGAGTTCCTTCAGCTCCCGCTCCAGGCTGGCGATGCGGTCGCGGATGCGGCGGCGGTCGGTCTCCAGCTTGGTCTCGCCCGGTCCGCGTCCGCCGATGCCCCCCATCAGGCGCGACATCTGAACCCCCCTGCCGGTCAGCCGCGGCAGCAGGTACTTGAGCTGGGCCAGTTCCACCTGCACCTTGCCGTCCAGGCTCTTGGCGCGGCGGGCAAAGATGTCCAGGATCAACTGGCTGCGGTCGATGACCTTCAGCTCGGTCATGGCCGAGATGGAGCGGATCTGGGCCGGGGTCAGTTCCTGGTCGAAGATCAGCATGCTGGCCCCCCGTTGCAGGGCGCGGATGACCACGTCGCGCATCTTGCCCTCTCCCATCAGGAAGCGGGGGTTGAGCTTGCGCGGCCGCTGGATGAAGGCGTCCAGCGCCTCCACGCGGGCGGTGCGGGCCAACTCGCGCAGTTCGGCGATGGAATCTTCCGCCTCCTGGCGCGTGCCGGTGATGGTGACCGAGATCAGGATGGCCCGTTCCAGGGCCTCGCCGCCCTTGGTCGTCAGCCGGGTGGCGCGCTCCAGGTCGGCTTCAAGTTCAGGGATGAAATGGGCAAAGTCCAGGTCGATCCGTTCCAGGGGCCTGACCGGTTCGACCACGGCCGATGGCCCGCCGTGGGCCGGGGAGAGGTGGGCCATCTGGGCGAATATCTGCGGTTTGCCGGGGGTGAACAGCAGGGCGGCCAGCAGGTCGAGCCTGAGGAGCGACAGGTCGGTGATGTCGTCCTCGCTGATCTGTTCGTTCTTCAGGTGGGTATGGATCAGGCGCAGGCCGCGAAGGGAGCGCTTCCCCAGGGGATAGTCGCGCAATTCGGGGATGACCAGCCCCTTTTCGTCGCCGCAGATGACATGTTCCACCACGCCGTAGCGGTTGACGAGGATGCCGACCTGGCGGCGGATGTCGGATGATATCTCAACGAGGCGGGCAGCCAGTTCATGGGTGCAGAATTCGGCCGGCGGGACGCGCCGCCGGTAGAGGCGCTCCAAGGCCTGTATCTGGCTTGATTTCAAGCCTGCAAGGTTGCCGAAGGGTTCTTTGATGGGAAGGCTCCGGGGTTAAAGACCGATTACGTTGTAGCCGCCGTCCACGTAATGTATCTCGCCGGTGACGCCGCTGGCCAGGTCGCTGCACAGGTAGACCGCCGAGCGGGCCACGTCCTCCTGGGTGATGGTGCGCCGCAGGGGGGCCTTGGCTTCCACGTGGTTGAGGATGTTGTGGAAGCCGTTCACGCCCGCGGCGGCCAGGGTACGGATGGGGCCGGCCGAGATGGCGTTGACCCGGACCCCTTCCGGTCCGTATGCCTCGGCCAGGTAGCGCACCGATGACTCCAGGGCCGCCTTGGCGATACCCATGACGTTGTAGCTGGGGAATACCTTGACCGCGCCGTAGTAGCTCATGGTCAGGGCCGAGGCGTGGCGTCCCTGCACCATCTGGCGGGCCTCCTTCATGATCCCCAGGAAGGAGTAGACACTGATGTCCATGGCGGTGGCAAAGCCTTCACGGGTGGTGTTGAGGATGGTCCCCTTGAGTTCTTCCTTGTTGGCGAAGGCCACCGAGTGGACGATGATGTCGATGCCGTCCCAGACCTTGCCCAGTTCGCTGAAGACCGCTTTGATCTCGTCGTCGCTGGTAACGTTGCAGGGCAGTATCGCTTGAGCGTTCAGCGACTCCGCCAGGGGGCGGACCCGTTTCTCGAAGGCCTCGCCCGCATAGGTGATGGCCAGTTCCGCGCCCTGCTCGCGAAACATTTTGGCAATGGCCCACGCAATGCTTTTGTCGTTGGCGATACCGAATATAAGCGCTTTTTTGCCCTGCAACACCATTGCGACCAACCTCCGTCCGAATGAGAATCGAATACGTTATAGTACCAGAAATTGCCTGTCAGGCAAGGGGTAATGATGTGTCCTCCGGGGACTCCCGCTTGGCGGTTGGAGCCGCTTCTTCGGTCGTCAGGGGAGGAGGCGGGGAGCACGGCCCGCGCTGCAACGCGCCCAGCTGCGCCTCGATTGCGGCCAGACGCCGTTCAACCCCCGCCAGCACATCCAGGGTCCTGTCCAGCTTCCCCTTGATGGTGAAAACCACGAACGGCATGATCAGCCACACCACGGCCATGAAAAAACTGAGTATGCTCATCATCACCATGAAACCGCCGAAAATTTCCATAGGGTCTCCCGTTCCGTACAATCTCGACGTCTATACCACAGCGAGGAAAAAATGTTAACCGGAATAATTCGCTCCCAGCCCCGGCCGTCTGTTCCCCGCCAGCCGGTGGCGGTGTCTGTTTAGCCTTGCCGCTGGCCGCGTTTTTTGTGTACAGTTGCAAAAAGCGATGAATGTCGCCGTGAATTGTGCTACGTTGCCACGGTACTATGCAACCCGAGGCGGATGTCGTGAACCTGATCCCCATAACCTCCCCCCATTTCCTGGGCTCCGAACTGCTGACCGCCATGCCCGACTGGGCCGGGATTTTCGGAAGCCAGAACCCCTTGATCCTTGAAATCGGCTGTGGTATCGGAGATTTCGTGACGCAGATGGCGACCATGCATCCCGACCGGAATTTTATTGCCGTGGACTATTACAATAAGGGGTGCCTGAAGACCTGCAAGCGCATCGCTTCGGCGGGGCTGACCAACGTACGGGTGGTGCGGGACGAGGCGCGTGGCTTCCTGGTGCGGTGCATCCCGCCCGGGTCGCTTCAGGGGGTAATCGTCAACTGCCCCGACCCCTGGCCCAAGACACGCCACCGCAAGCGCAGATTGGTGAATGCCGAGTTTGTGAATTTCCTTGCGGGGTTCATGCAGCCCGGGGCGGAGTTTCACTTTGCCACCGATTTCGACGACTACGGCGAGGATGTGGCCCGGATGATGCCCGCCATGGGCGGTTTTGAAAATTGCCTGGCCCCCGACATCTTCCGCCATGAGGTGACGGGGTATCCCCTGTCCAAGTACATGCGCAAGTTCATGGCCGAGGGGAAACGTATCTATTTCGTGCAGTACCGGAAAAGGGTCGTGTAGGGGCGGCGCTTGCTCCGCCCAATCGGGGCGCGGCAAGCAGCACCCCTACATACAAAGCGGGAGAAAACCATGTCGAAACGTGGATGTAACGACGTCAATTTTTTCAGGCCCCGCGGGACGGTCATGAGGGGGGAAACCCGGCTGATCACGCTGGTGCTGGCGGGATGGCTGCTGGCCATCGTAGGCTCCCAGAGCCTGGTATATCTGCTGGTGCACTCGGTCCGGAAGGGCATTCTGTCGCAATGGACCCTCTTCAACCTGCCGATCCCCTGCTGGCTGACCGGCCAGTTTTTGCCGCTCTGGTTCATCATCCTCTGCGTGGTGTTCAACATCTGGATGGACCGGCATGCCAGCCGGGATCTGGACGGCACCATGCGTTTTCGGAGCCGCACCGGTTCCAACGGGGAGGAATAGATGGCCCCATCCACGGTACAACTGCTCCCCCTGGCCATCGTGGCCGGCATGTTTGCGCTGTTCATCCTCTCGGGCGTGCGCACCAGGACACGGCAGACATCCGAATACGGCTTTACCGGCGGATATACCGGCCGGGTGGGGATCGGGGCCGCCATTGCCAGCAACTGGATGAGCGCGGCCAGTTTCCTGGGACTGGCGGGGATGTTTTATCTGAAGGGGTATTCCGCCACGGCCTATGTGGTGGGGTGGACCGGCGGCTATGTGCTTCTGCTGGTGCTGATGGCCACCCAGATCAGGCGTTTCGGCAAGTACACCGCCCCGGATTTCGTCGGTTTCCGCTATGAATCCGAGGTGGCCCGCACCCTGGCGGCGCTCATCGCCATCGTCATCGCCGTCATCTACAGCGTGGCGCAATTCCGCGGCATCGCCCTGTTGGTGTCGTGGCTGTTCGGCATCGGTTACACCCCGGCAGTGATCGTGGGTGCCTCGCTGGTGGTCGGATTCGTGGTCGTATCCGGAACCATGGGGGTGGCCCGCAACCAGAAACTGCAGTACTTCGTGCTGATCATCACCTTTATCCTGCCGCTGATGCTGCTCAACTGCAAACTGGGCTACTTCTGGCTTCTGCCCCAGTTCGGCTACGGCGCCGCCATCTCCGACCTGCAACAGCAGTTCGACTTTTCCTGGGCCCGGCCATTGACCGGCGATTCCCCCTTTGCCTGGTTCTCCCTCTGCTTCACGCTCATGTTCGGTACGGCCGGCCTGCCCCATGTGCTCTCCCGTTTCTACATGGTGCCGGGTATCCGCGATGCCCGTTGGGGAGTGGTATGGGGCCTGTTCTTCATCGCCCTGATCTACTGGTCCGCACCGGCCTATGGCGTGCTGGCGCGGCTGTTCGAGGCGCGCGGCGGCTTCCCCTTCACCGTTACGGACCCGAAGGCGGCCGACATGGCGGTGCTCTCCGCGGCCCTGAACGGCGGTCTTCCCCAGTGGGTGACGGGACTCCTGGTGGCGGGAGGGTTGAGCGCCGCCTTTTCCACCGTGACAGGGCTGATCCTGACCGGCTCGGCCTCGTTCTCCTACGATATCTACCCCCGGCTGATACGTCCCAATGCCTCGGAGACGGACAAGGTCTATGCCGCCAAGGGGTTTTTCCTGGTGCTGGCGCTGGTGGCTTTGGGGCTGTCCCTGCGTCCCACCGCCATGATGATCGCCGAGATCGCGGCCCTGGCCTTTGCCCTGGCCGGCAACACCATCTTCCCCGCCTTCCTGCTGGGTATCTGGTGGGGGAGGGCCAATGCCGCCGGGGTGATCAGCGGCATGCTGACAGGGGTGCTGATCACCTTCGCCCCGCTCGTGGCGGGTACGTCCGTACCAATCATCAGCCTGCTGTTTCCGGCCACATCTTCGGCCTTTCTGGGCGCGCCGGTGGTACTGGCCGTCATGATCGCGGTTTCGCTGATGACCCCGCCACCCTCGAAGGAGATTCGTTCCTTTTTGAGCCACAACGTGCATGAATCACCGGAGGAATGATGCCGATCGTCATTTCAACCAAGGGAAATGATGTCACTGCCTGGCGGGAGGCCGGAGAGTTCGGCCTCCTGTTCCGGCAGGTGCTGCTCGGCAAATCCGCCTTGCTGACCTCGGAGCAATTCGAGGCGTTGTTGGGGGGCGTTGGACAGGAACTGGAACGACGCGCAACGGAACATGATACCGCCCTGGCCGCGGTAGGGTGCCTTATGGATGATGCCTCGGGCGTTACCGAACCTGCCCGCCTCGGGGGGGGGGTCCGGGAGTTCTACGGCTCCTGCTATGCCCTGTTCGGGTCAAACCTCTCGGCCCCGGCCTTTTACCGGCTCAGCGGGGCGTTTCTCGAGGTCGTGGCCAGGTCGGCGCTTGGCTGCGCCCTGGGACGTTTGGGCCTGTCGGCCGACAGGCTTCCGCCCCTTGCGCTGATTGCCCTGGGACCGACCGGACGCCACGAATTTTCGCCGTTTTGCAACCCGCAACTGCTGCTGGTCCATGGTGAGGCCGATCCCCCGACCGCCGAACTGCCGGAAATGCTCGGTCTTGCCCTTCATGAGGTCTTCGAGGCCGCCGGACTGCACCCGGATGCGACCATAACGCCCCGCAACCCCGAGTGGTGCGGCACCCTCGTCCAATGGCGGCAACGGCTGATAGCGGGGCTGGAGGGTGGGGAGCCGGCAGAACTGGTGGACCTGCTCCGTTTGGCCGACCAGGCCGCACTTTTCTCCGCCAACGGGCTGGAACAGGAGTTTCGCGACCTGTGCACGGCATTGTTGCGAAAGAGCCGCGCCACCCTGGCCTTTCTGGTGACACGGATTCTGGCGCTCTCCAACGGCGTCGGCCTCATGGGGGGGCTGCGCCTGGAGCGGAGCGGCCCCCATCGCGGTCTGTTCGCCCTGTTCGATCACGCCCTGCTGCCGCTCACGGCATCGGTTGCGGCACTCTCTTTGATGATGGGGGGTACGGGCGTCGGCACCCCCCAGCGCATCCGCGAATTGCTCGCGGGCAGGAAACTGAATGTGGAGTTGGCCGAGCGGCTGTTGGATGCCTGGCATACCCTGAGCGAGCTTCGGCTGGCCCGCGAGGGAGACCTGTTCCCGGACACGGCCGGGCGGTCGTCGCTTTATTTTTCCCCCGATGCCCTTTCGGACGCGGACATGGAGCGATTTCGCGAGGCGCTCGAAGCGGTCGATGTCATCCAGCGGCATGTCGCCATCACCTTCAGCGAGGGGGAGGAGTAGACGGCATGCTGATCTCCCTTTCCACGGGCACGCTCTTTACCATGCCGTTGCCCAGGGTGTTCGAAATGGCCGCAGAAGTCGGTTTCGACGGGGTTGAACTGATCATCAACCAGGATTTTCAGAAGGTAAACCCGGTCAGATTGATTTCATCCCTGCAGGAAATCACCACGATCCATTCCATCCATGCCCCCTTCATGCCCCTGGACGGCTGGGGCGGACCGGTGGATTCGCTCAAGCGCAGCATTGCGCTGGCTGCCGAGTGCGGTATCAGGCTGGTCAATTTCCATCCCCCCTCCTGGATGGGCTTCGAGATCGGCTTTTTGCGCTGGCTCTACGCTATCCGCGACTTTCAGAAAGAGGTGGGACTGGACGGACGGGTGATCGTCACCATCGAGAACATGCCCTGGGTGGGAAAGATGAAGATCAACCCCCATATCCTCTCCAACACCCAGCGCATGATCGACTTTATCAAGGAACACAACCTGTTCATGACCTTCGACTGCACCCACATGGGCTCGGGCAAGACCAATTTCATCAATGACTTCTACCTGTGCTACGAGAGCGGCCGCATCAGGAACATCCATTTCTCCGATTACGGCCACGGACGGGAGCACCTGCTGCCGGGGCACGGCATCCTGCCGCTGACCCGCTTTCTGAATCACCTGCGCAATACCGACTACCGGGACACGGTGACCCTGGAGCTGAGTCCGGCGGAGTTTCCCAAGGGAGAACGCATCGTCTTCGAGAGCCTGCTTGAGATCCTGGCGTTTCTCCGCAAGGAGACCTGGAAGCGGGTTGACGACCAGGAGCATGACTACGACCAGAGCTTCCAGTATGTACCGGCGGGCGGCTGATATGCACCGCCAGCGGTTTTCGCGCCGGCGTATCCCTATGTTACGGACCAACACCATTCATGTCTGACAGATATATCGAAAAATCATTCCTCTACCTGCTGGCCGTTTCGCTGCTGATCCACGTGGGTGTGTTCGCCCTGCTCTACTATCTGCCCGAAGCCAGGCAGCGCCCCAAGGAGCCGGTCTTCATCGACCTGCAGCAGATGCCCGAACTGAAGCCCCAGCGGCCCACCCAGCAGGAGGTGAAGCGTTTCTCGGACCAGCGCATGCGGGTGGAGCGGGAGACCGCGCCCCGTGGTACAAGCCCCCGCGAAACCGCTCCCGCCCCGGCGCCCCAACGCCCCTCCGTCCGGCAGCAGCCATCGCCGCTGCAGCGCGAGGTGGGCAAGGCAGCCCCCCAAGCCCCCCTGACCCCGGGGTCGTCGGTATCGAGCCTGCTGCGGCCGCGGCGGCAGGTCGCCCAACTGCCGAGTCAGGCGCAACTCTTTCCCGGCGCCAACCGGATGGCCAAGCTGGAGGATACCTATCGCCGCAAGTTCGAGAGCGACGTTGCCGAGGGGGATACTAAGTTCCTCAACAGCGACGACATCCTGTTCGGCTCTTTCCTGCGCCGTTTCGAGACGGCCGTCTACGGCGTCTGGCGCTATCCGGCCGAGGCGGCCAACAATGGCATCGAGGGGATTACGCCGGTCAAGATCACCTTCAACCGCCGCGGCGAGATCATACATGTGCAACTGCTGGAGAGTTCCGGCAGCAGGATTCTGGATGACGAGGTGCTGCGCACCCTCAGGGAGGTTGGTCCGGTGGGCGCCTTCCCCAAGGGATACACCAAGGACGAGTTTCATCTGATCGCCTTCTTCCAGTACGGCGGGGCCCGCAGGTCGCTCAGGTGAACCACTCACCACCCCCAACTCCTTCAGGCCCTGTGGGGCCTCCTTATCGAGGCGGGGGCCATGACCCTATGATATGACAACCAAAGGTTTCCTCATAGCCGCGCCCCAGAGCGGCTCGGGCAAGACCACCGTGGCCCTGGCCGTCATGGCGGCCCTGGGGCGGCGCGGCTTGGCTGTGGCGCCCTTCAAGTGCGGCCCCGACTTCATCGATCCCGGTTATCACCGCCTGGTCTGCGGCCGCCCATCCATCAACCTGGACGGCTGGATGTGCCCCGGGGCATTCGTAGCCGACACCTTCCGCCTGCACGCGGCCGAAGCCGATGTAGCGGTGATCGAGGGGGCGATGGGGCTGTTCGACGGCCTGGGGGCTTCCCCGATGCAGGGGAGCAGCGCCCAGGTGGCTGCCATCACCGCCACCCCGGTGGTGCTGGTGGTCAACAGCCGCGGCATGGCGGCCAGCGCGGCGGCCCTGGTCAAGGGGTTTGCCGGTTTCGACCCGCGGGTGCGGGTGGGGGGTGTGATCTTCAACAATGTGGGCAGCGTTGCCCACGGGGAGTTGCTGACCCACGCACTGGCCGAGGCGTTGCCGGATGTGACCGTGTTCGGCTGCATACCCCGGGACGACTCCCTGACCATCCCCTCGCGCCACCTGGGGCTGGTAACGGCGGAGGACAACCCGCTCCCGGCCGGGTACGTGGAGCATCTGGCCGGTCTGGCGGAACGCTGTCTGGACCTGGATGGGTTGGCGAGGCTGGGCTTCGACTCCGCTCAGCCAACGTCTTCGTTCCCTGAGCGGAGTCGAAGGGAACATCACACCCCACCACGTACACCCGCGCTCCCCCGCGCCAGGCCTGGCGCACGGCAAGGGCCATCATGGGGGCCTCTGCCAGCAGGTCGCATTCCATGATGGCCACCAGGTCGGCCTTGCGCACATCCGCCAGCGAAGCGGCATTGGCAGTGGTCAGCAGTGAAGCCGCCTCCATGGTCCGTTCGGCCTGGAGTCTGTCGTCGAAGTAGCTCAGGGTGCCGGCACCGAGCAGTTCCCGCAAGCGGGCCGCCATGATGTTCCCCTCCAGGGACATGCGGGGGGAGCCGACGATGGCCAGGCTGGCGGGACCGTTCAGCTCCAGGAATTCCGTCAGCCGCTCCAGCAGGGCATCCATCGCCTCGTCGCAACTGACCGGCCGGTTGTCCGCCAGGGCCTGGCGCGGCCGCTCGGGCGCGTTGACCGCCCCGTTGGAGAACCTGCCCCGGTCGCAGATGAACCAGCCGTTGACGCTGTCGTTCCTGCGGGCGATCACCTTGAGCAGTTCCCGGTAGCGGGCCGCGGGCGTGATGTTGCACCCCAGGGAACAGTGGGGGCAGACCGAGGGGGCCAGGTCGTAGTCCCAGTAGCGGGCGCGGAAACGGGCGGTCTTGTCGGTGAAGACCCCGGTGGGACAGATGTCCACCAGGTTGCCGGAAAAGGGGGACTCCAGGGGGCCATCGCCCTGGCGGCCGAAGTAGATCATGTTGCCCCGGCCCATGACGCCGAAATCGGTGGCGCCGGCATACTCCTGGTAGAAGCGGGCGCAGCGGTAACACTGGATGCAGCGGTTCATCTCGTGTTCGATGTATTCGCCCAGGTACTGGTTGGTGTAGGTGCGTTTCCTGCCGTCGTAGCGGCGCAGCCCGTGGCCGCCGGCGATGGTGAAGTCCTGGAGCTGGCACTCCCCCCCCTCGTCGCAGACCGGGCAGTCATGGGGGTGGTTGATCATGAGCCACTCGATCACCCCCTTGCGCAGGGCAACCGCCTCGGGATCGGTGGTGGAGACCACCATGCCGTCCTGGGCCGGCAGCATGCAGGACATCTGCACCCCCCTGGGCGAACCCTCCAGGACCTTCACGGCGCAGACCCGGCAGGCCCCGGCCTTGCCCAGGGCTGGATGCCAGCAGAAGTGGGGGATGGTGATATCCACGGAAAGGGCCGCCTCCAGCACGCTGGTGCCTTCGGGGACCTCGACCGGTATGTCGTCGATGATCAGCTTAATCTCGTTTGGGTGGTTCATTCTCCGTGCCTCTTTAGGCCCTTTGGGTCTGTGGCCCCGTGGCAAAAGTCAAAGCCTTGTAAACGGGCATTTGCCCTTGGTGATATGCTCCCTCACCTCGTCCTCGAACAGCCTGAGCAGCCCCTCCAACGGTCCCATGGCGCCGGGGGCCAGGGCACAGAAGGCGTAATTCAGGTAGTGGACGTGTTCCCGCAGGATATCCACATCCCCCGCGTTGCCGCTGCCGTTCTCGATCTTTTCCAGGATGTGCCGCACAAAGGGGAGACCCTCGCGGCAGGGGGTGCACCAGCCGCAGGATTCGCGGGCAAAGAAACGGATCAGGTTGAGGGTTACCCCCACCATGCAGGTGTTCTGGTCGAACACGATGATCCCGCCGGTGCCCAGGCGGGAACCGGCTTTTGCCACCGGATCGAAGTCCATGGCCACCCCCCAATGATCGGCAGTGAGAAAGGGGGTGGATGCCCCGCCCGGGATGCAGGCCTTGAAACCGCTTCCGGGCCGCATGCCGCCGCAGGGGCCGTCGATGATCTCTCCCAGGGTGATGCCCAGGGGGAGTTCGAAGCATTCCGGGTTGGCCACATGTCCGCTGACGCAGAACAGCTTGCTGCCCGCTGCCTCGGGCGTGGCCGCCAGGGCCTTCCACCAGGCCGGTCCCCGGGCGATGATGGCCGGGATGTTGGCCAGGGTCTCCACGTTGTTCACCACCGTCGGCTGACCCCAGAGGCCTTTGACGGCGGGGAAGGGGGGCTTGGCGCGCGGATTGGCCCGGACCCCTTCCAGGGCGTTGATCAGGGCGGTCTCCTCGCCGCAGATGTAGCGGCCGGCCGACTGGTGCACATCCAGTTCCAGGTTGAATCCGCTTCCCAGGATGTTTTCACCCAGGAAGCCGGCCCGCCGGGCCTCGGCCATGACCCGGCGCAGGTTTGCGGCAGCCCGTTCATAGCCGCGGCGGATAAAGATGAAGGCGTGGCCGACCCCCAAGGCGTAGCAGGCCAGCGCCATGCCCTCGATCAGCGGCCAGGGGTTCTGTTCCAGAAGCACCCGGTCCTTGTAGGTGCCCGGCTCCATCTCGTCGGCATTGCAGATCAGGTAACGCGGGCCCGGCAGGTTGCGCGGCACAAAGGACCATTTCCGCCCCGTGGGAAAACCGGCCCCCCCCCTGCCGCGCAGGCCGGAGTCGATCACGGCCTGCTGCACTGCGTCGGGGGACATCCCGGCCAGTGCCGTGGCCAGGGCCTCGAAACCGCCGTCGGCTCGGTATTCATCGAGGGTCGGGCAGTGCCCGGCGCGTTCGTATCGCAGCAAGATCGGTTCCATGATGGTGGGGTACGTTACCGTTGTTTTGCGTCTATTTCAAGAAAATAGACCGATTGCGTCCTCATGGGGCGGAGAAGGGCTGAAGTCGCCTCTCCCGGTGGCTCGACCCCAGAGCGAAAGGCAGCGATAGTCGGTGTTTTTTGTTGACAGGGCCACCGCGTATACACTATCTGTTTTCTACCCCCTTGCATGGGTCAGCTAGTGTAATACCACATATTCCCGGCAATTCCACCCCTGCATTCAGGAACCCATTCCACCCCGGGCACTTCAAGGAGACCTTTTGATACTGGGCAGATATCTCAGGCTGCGCAACTGGAACACGCTCTCCAAGATAGTGGGGATGAACCTTGCCGTTCTTCTCGTGGCATCCCTGGCGATCATCTTCTATATCATCCCCCTGTACGAGGGCAGTCTGCTGGAAGAACACAAGGCGCACACCTCCAGCCTGGTGGACATGGCCATATCGGTGTTGAGCCACTACCATTCCCTGGCGGAAAACGGCGAGGCGACCCTGGCCGAGGCCCAACACAGAGCCATTACCGCCATCCGGGTGATGGCGCAGCAAAACGACTATATCTGGATCCACGACCTCAACCTGACCATGGTGGTGCACCCCTATGCCCCCCAGTTGGAGGGCACGAACCTGGCGAATTTCAAGGACCCGGCCGGCAAGCGGATATTCGTTGAAATGAACCGGGTGGTGAAAAACGGCGACAAGGGGTTCCTGGAATATCTCTGGCCCAAGCCGGGCCGTGCGCAGCCTCTGTCGAAGATTTCCTGCATCAAGCTGTTCGAGCCGTGGGGTTGGGTGGTCGGCAGCGGGCTCTATTACGACGACAAGAAACAGGAGACCATATCCCTGAGACGGCAGGTGGTGGCCGTATCCAGCACCCTGTTTGCCGTCATTGTCCTGTTTTCCCTGTATGCCGCGAGACGGATCAATCAGCCCTTGAAACAGGCGTTGCGGATCACCAGCCAGATCACCCAGGCGCACCCGCCGGGTTCCGGAGATTCGGAGACTCCCGACGAACCCCGCCAGTTGCTGCATGCCATCGAGACCATGGTAACCGAGCTGAAGGAGGCCAAGGACGAGGCGGAGCACGCCAATAACGCCAAGAGCGACTTTCTGGCGCGGATGAGCCACGAGATCCGCACCCCCATGAACGCCGTGGTCGGCATGACCGAACTGGCCATGGAAAGCGCCGTCTCCCTGGAGCAGAAGGAATACCTGGAGGGGGTCAGGGCCTCGGCCGAGCACCTGACCGAATTGATCAGCGATATCCTGGATTTCTCCAAGATCGAGGCCGGCCATCTCTCCCTGGAACAGATACCGTTCTCCCTTCGGGAAACACTCGAAGCCGCGCTCCAGCCGCTGATTTTCAGGGCACGGCAGAAGGGGCTCTCGTGTACCCTGTCCATTGCGCCCGGCATGCCGGACCGGCTCGTCGGCGACCCGCTCCGTCTGCGCCAGATCGTCACCAACCTGGCGGGCAATGCCGTCAAGTTCACGGCCCTTGGCGGGGTGGCACTCACCGTGGAGGAGGCCGCCCGCCAGGGGGAGGACGTGAAGGTGGCGGTGAGCATCCGCGACACCGGCATAGGGATTCCGCAAGAGGCGCGGGAGCATATCTTCGACCCGTTCGTCCAGGCGGATGGTTCGACGACCAGGAGATTCGGGGGCACCGGTCTGGGGCTGGCGATTGTCAGGCAATTGGCGGAGATGATGGGAGGGGATGTCTCGCTGGAGAGCGAGCCGGGACAGGGGAGCGAGTTCCGTTTCACTGTGCCGTTCAGGCTGGCCGGGGGGCAGGCGGCATCAGGTGCAAGCGTGCGGGAGATTTCGACGGCTTCTCCTCAAACCGCCGCCGGTTCCCGGGGGCTTTCCGTGCTGGTGGCCGAGGACATCGGGCTCAACCAGGTAATCGTTACCCGGTTCCTGGAGAAACTGGGGCACTGCGCAACGGTGGTTACCAACGGCAGGGAGGCGGTGGAGGCGTGGCAGGGGGGAGGCTTCGACCTGGTGCTGATGGATGTCCAGATGCCGGAGATGGACGGTATCGAGGCGACCCGCGCCATCCGGGGGCATGAACGGGCGCTGGGCGGACACACCCCGATCATCGCCATGACCGCCCATGTCATGCAACAGGATATCGCGCTTTGCCGTGAAGCGGGGATGGACGGTCACCTGGACAAACCGCTCAAGCGCGCCGACCTGGAACGGGCGCTGGAGGATATCAATGCCGCTGCCTCGCAACAGCAGCCCTACATCGCCTGAGGGGGCGCACCCGGCCGGGGAACGGGCGGGGGGCCGTTTCAAGCCGTCCTGATCGCCGTTTGCGGGAACTGACGCACGAAGGGCGCATCGATTGATGCGCCCTTCATGTCCGTAGGGGAATGCTTCCGAGGGATTTCGGGGCTATGGGGCGCCTTGGTCCATTGCCCGGGCCAGGATGGCGCGGGCATCTTCCGGGGTGACGCGGTGGTGGATGGTCTCGCCGATCATCAGGGTCGGCCCGTTGCCGCAGTTGCCCAGGCAGGAGCAGGGGAGCAGGGTGAAGGCGCCGTCAGGTGTGGTTTGGCCCGTCGCGATCCCCATGTGCTGTTCCAGGTGCGCCAGCAGGGTCTCCCCACCCATGGCCCAGCAGGAGACCGAGTCGCAGACATGGATGACGTTCCGCCCCACCGGACGGCGGTAGATCATCTCGTAGAAGGTGGCCAGCTCCTCCACCTGGAGGGTGGAGATGCCGAGCAGCACGGCCGCCTCGGCCACGGCCTCGTCGGTGAGCCAGCCGCAGTGGCGCTGCAGCTCCTTCATAACGTCCACCGCGGCCTCGCGGGGGGTGACGGCGTCGGCAACGCGCCGTTTGAGTTCCTGTCTGAGTTGTTCCGGGATCATGGTGTCATTATAGATGTTTTCAGTATGCTGGCAAGGGTGGAAATCAGGTAAACGGCTCGGGGGCGCACCAGCACGTCAGCGCCTGTGTGCCGCCACATTGTTGGAACTTATGTTGTTCGATCAATTCAATCCGGCTCTCGCGGATCCAGAACCAGTTTGATGCCATTGAGTATTTCAGCCATTCGCTTTGGTGGAAGGGTTCCGATAAAGTCATCAAGTTGAGACTTGTCAACCGTAAAAACTTGCGAAACATTGACTACGCTTTCCTTGGGCAAATTTGATTCTTTTTTATCAAGACGGACGTTTCCAGGCGCATTTGCACGCTTGAGATTAGTTGTGAGGGGACATACGAGGACTGTTTTGATATTGCTGCGGTTAAAAAGATTGTTCTGTACTATGACGTGGGGATGTCTATAACCTGGTTCCGAGCCTTCAGGCTCGTCAAGTTCTATCCAGTAAATATCTCCCTGATTGATTACCATTCTCCCTCCAGTATGCGACGGTGCTGCCGTCGTGATTTACGGCGGAGGGTCTGCTCGGTCTCATCAGGTTCATCTGCATAAGCGGCATTGATCTGGGCGAGCAATTCTTTGTTTTTCCGGTGCTCAATAAAGTCCTGTAGTGCAATGACAAATAACTTGCTGCGTGAAACTTTCATTGATCGAGCAATATTTTCGGCCTGGTCAAAAAGGTTTTTTTCAATTGAGATGGCTGTTTTAATCGCTTGCACGGTTATACCTCCTTTTGAATATAGTATAACTTATGGTCATACCGCAGTCAATAACCATTGTCGTTAGACGTTAATCATCCAACGGGCCAGAAGTTGACGGGGGAGTAAAAAGGGGTCAACCCTTGACATGGGACAAATTGCCCTGCAAACTCTTCAATTCCTTCTTCAAGCGCGGATCACTTGCCAGATCCGTTGAGAGTCTCTGGTATGCCTTAGCAACAGCTGATGCACTCATACCTCCTAAAATCTCACCAATCTCTCGATTCGCTGCTCCTAGTATGCTTTTTCAGAAGATGTATGCACTTCTTCCTGATGTCGTTGTGTTCGGTGCCCACCATATCTGTGGCTTCAAGGCCATGTTTGAAAGGAGGAAACGTGGGGTGAATTCGAGGTGGGACATTCGGGGCGGATGGGGAGGGAAGGGCGGTTGGAAGAATCAGGGCAAAAACCTGCCGAGCACGCGGTTGGAGAGGAGCCAGCCGCGAAGGGTCAGGCGCACGGCTGTCTCGTCCCTTTCCAGCAGCCCCATGGCGGCAAGTTCCTCGAACACCCGGCCGTAGAGCGCCTCCGGCGCAACCCCGAACTCCCGCTCGAACCGGTCGAACCCTACGCCGTCCGCCATGCGCAGCCCCAGGAACATGTGTTCCGCCATGGCGTCCTCGCGGGAGAGGAGAGTGACGTCCCGGCGCGGCAGTACACCCCGGCCGATGGCGGCGGCGTACCCGTCGAGATCGGCCGCGTTGCCGAACCTGGTGCCAAAGCCCGCGTCCCGCAGAAAGGAGTGGGCCCCGGCACCCAGCCCCAGGTAGCCGTCCCGCTGCCAGTAGCCGCTGTTGTGGCGCGAGCGGTGGCCGGGCAGGGCGTAGTTGGCGATCTCGTAATGCTCGTAGCCGCGCCCCGTGAGCAGGTCGTGGGCCTTTTCGAACACGTCGGCGGCCAGGTCCTGGCCGGCCAGCAGCGGGCTGTCATCCGGGTAGCGCTCGTCAAAGGGGGTCCCCTCCTCCACGGCCAGGCCGTAGACCGAGATGTGCTCCGGGGCCAGCAGCAGCGCCTGTTCCAGGTCGCTCCGCCACATCTCCGGCGTCTGGCCGGGGAGGGCGTGGATCAGGTCGATGCCGATGTCCGTAAAACCCGCCTGCCGTGCCGCGGCAAAGGCGTCCCGTGCCTCTTGGGCCGTGTGGATGCGCCCCAGGGTCGCCAGCATGGTGTCGTCAAAGGACTGGACCCCCAGGGAGAGGCGGTTGACGCCGGCGTTACGGAAGCCCGCCAGCCGCTCCTGGTCCACGGTGCCGGGGTTGGCCTCCAGGGTGACCTCGGCCGTGGCCGAAAGGCCAACGGTCTCGGCTGCCCGTGCGATGAGCCTGGCCGTATCGCCCGGCTCCAGCAACGAGGGGGTTCCGCCGCCGAAATAGACCGATTCCAGCGGCTTCGCCGGGGTGCAGCCCCGTGCCGCCAGGCGCATCTCGTCAAGCAACAGGTCCGCGTAGCCCCCCGGTCCGCCCCGGGACTCTTGCGAGACAAAGGCGCAGTAGGGGCACTTGGCCCGGCAGAAGGGGATATGGAGATAGAGTCTGCTGAACATATTAAGAATTGCAATTTTAAACGGAATGGGTACAATGTGTCCACCATTATACCATCCAAGGAGATACGTTATGAAACGTGCGGTTGCGATGATCGCGGCGTTTGCCGCGGTGGCGCTGATGACGGTGGCTGCCCAGGCCGCCGGCAAGGGGGAGCAGATCTTCAAGGAAAAATGCACCATGTGTCATGTCGTCAAGGGGCAGGGGGGTAAAATCGGTCCTGACCTGACCAGGATTGCCGCAAAGTTGAAGGATAAGGATATCAGGGCAAAACTGGATAACCCCAAGAAGGCCAATCCGGCCAGCGCCATGCCGTCCTTCAAGACCCTGCCGAAGGCCGACATGGATGCCCTGGTCGGGTATCTGAAGACACTCAAGTAACAGCCGTGACCTGGGGCCTGCCGCATGGCGGGCCTTTTTCATCTGTAGTGGTGATTGCATGCGATTGAAGGACGAACAGATCAAGCGCCTGGCCGAGAAGGTTTACAGCGACCTGGCCGCCGATGGGCTGATCGCGCCGCGCCGCGAGCGGATCGCCGCGGTGGAGGGGATAGCCGCGGTAATCGCCCGGGACTTCGGCCGTGAACAGACGCTGGAGCGCGACGCCGAACGGCTTTTGGACGAAACCATCGCCGCAATGGGGCGGGGCGCGGCCGACATCGACCGCCGCAAGATGCTGCGGATGATCAAGGAGAAGCTGGCAAAAGAACGGAAGATCGTCTTGTAAGGAACCCCCCATGTCCCTTTCCGAAGACCGCATATCCCACATGGCACACGAAATCATGGAGCGCCTCTGGCGCGACGACCTGGCCGACATAACCGATGAGAACCGCGCACTGGCGCGCATCAAGCAGTCGTTGACGGCATTCTTCAGCGTGGCCGAGGAGATCGACGCCGCGGTGCGCGACAAGCTCAGGAACAGGGCGCAGGGCAGCCGCGACTGGGAGATCCTCTACCAGAAGTTCTATCAGGAAGAGGCGGCCAGGCGGAAGTGCTGAAGGGCATGGACATCTGAATCAATAACGACAATTATCCACGGACAACACGAAAAGACACGAAAGAGTCAGATACGAAAGAATGCCGATTTACCTCAACGCTGAGGTCGGCATCTGAATAGTAATTTGATTATGTTCGTGTTTTTCGTGCGTTTCGTGGACAGATGTTTTTTACGATGAGTGGAGAATTTTGCAATGCTTGAGCCGGAACTGACCGCACAACTCAAACGGGTGCTTACCTCGCTGGAACTGCTCCTGCCCAGGCCGATCCCGGACATCGACTGGAAGACCACCACTGCCGCCAATTGGCGCCGGCACTCCTTTGCCGGTTACCTGGAGCCGCTGGAGGCGGTGGAACGGATCAGCCTCGACGATCTGCTGGGTATCGACGAGCAAAAACAGGTGGTGGAGGAGAATACCCGCCAGTTCCTGGCCGGGCTGCCGGCCAACAACTGCCTGCTGTGGGGGACCCGGGGGACGGGCAAGTCCTCGCTGGTGCGGGCCATGCTCAACAGGTACGCCGACCAGGGGCTGCGGGTGATCCAGGTGGACAAGGACGATCTGGTGCACCTGCCCGACATCGTGGATGCCATCAAGTCGGAGCCCTACCGCTTCATCGTCTTTTCCGACGACGTCTCCTTCGAGGTGGGGGACTCCAGCTACAAGATGCTGAAAAGCGCCCTGGACGGCTCGGTCTACGCCCCGCCGGAAAATGCCCTGATCTACGTGACCTCCAACCGCCGCCATCTGCTGCCCGAGTATGAAACCGACAACCGCGGCGCCATGCTGGTGAACAACGAGATCCATCACGGCGAATCGGTGGAGGAGAAGATCTCCCTGTCGGGCCGTTTCGGGCTGTGGGTCGGTTTTCATCCCTTCAGCCAGGACCAGTACCTGGAGGTGGTGCGGCAGTGGACCGGCAGGTTGTGCGCCCGGATGGGTACGGAGTTGGCCTGGGGCGCCGAAGAGCGCCAGGCGGCCATTCTCTGGTCGCAGCAAAAGGGTGACGCCAGCGGCCGCATCGCCCACCAGTTCGCCACCCATTGGGTGGGAAAGCGGCTGCTCTCGGGCAAGGCCTGAATAGGGCGGTCAACCTGCTGGTCTAGCTTAACATTATTCGGGCCATGGGCTGGGTGCCCACGGCCTTTTTTCACGAAAGGCAGGTCAATGTTTCATCTTCTTCGCACACCGTTACTGATCATTTCGACAGGCGTTTTTCTGCTCATCCTTTCCGCGCATCCCTCTGCCGCCGATGATCTCCTGTCCCGCGCAGCGGCGCAGTTCAGGGAAAAGAGGTATGACGATGCCTACAGCCTGGCCCAAAAAGCGCCGGAAACGCCCCAGCGCACCTTTCTTCTCGGCGTGGCGGCCCTGCGCTCGGGAAAGACTGACGAGGCGGCCAGGTTGCTTGCGGATGCGGAGCGGAAATTGCCGCTGGTCGGTGATTATGCCCTGCTGTACCAGGCCGAGGCCCTGCTGAAGGGTAAAAGATACGCCGAGGCGGCCGCCAAGGCCTTCGCCCTTCCAAAGAGCTATCCGGGCTCCCAACTGGTGCGGCGTTCGGAAAAACTCGCCGCCGATATCTTCTTCGAGGCCGCTGATTACAAGGGGGCGCTCAAGCTCTATCTGGCCTTCATCGAACGGTATGCCTCGGGCGGCGATTCCGTTGACGCCCTGTTCCAGTCGGCCCGCAGCCGGGAGGAAACCGGCGACAGGAACGGTGCTGTCCAGACGTATCGCACCATCTGGCTGAACAATCCCGCCGCACCCCAGGCGAAACGGTCGCAGGAACGCCTCGGGGAACTGGAGAAGGCCGGCGTCAAGGTCGGTTCGTACACCCCGGAGGAATTGCTGCGGCGGGCTGCGGCGCTGTATGCCCAGAATGAGTTCGGCAAGTCGTTGCAAACCCTCCAGACGATCCCGTTGGATGGCCAGCCGGAAGCGTTCGTCGCCAGGGTGGATCTCCGCACGGGTTTGAACCGCTATCGCCAGCGCAACTACAAACAGGCGGAAAAGAGCCTTGCCAAGGCAGCCGCCAGCACGATTGCGGGTATCCGTTCCGAGGCGCGGTTCTGGCTGGCAAAGGCCCTTGAGCGGCAGGAACAGTATGAACGGGCTTTTGAACTGTTCATGGAGTTGGCCGGCGAGGGGAGGAAGCAGGAGCTTAGCGATGATGCCCTGATGGAGGCGGCCGGATTGCGCAAGAGCCTGGGAAGTTTTGTCGAATCGGCGCGCATCTGCGAATTGGTCGTCAAGGGCCATCCCGGTTCCAGGTTTGTCGCCCGGGCCGCCTGGGAGGGGGCGTGGTGTCGCTATCTGGGGGGCGAATACGCCCTTGCGGCAGATGCCTTCAAGGCGTTACTGAAGGACGGAGCGGTTCGGGAGAAGGCGCTCTACTGGCTGGCGCGTTCACTGGAGAACGCCGGCAACGCCGATGCGGCCGGCTGGTACCGAACCCTGCTGGATGAGTATCCCGCCGGATTTTATGCTGCCTGGTACCGCGAGCAGAAGGGGAGCAGGGATCTGCGCGAGGCATTGGGCCATCGCAACGCCCTGGCGGAATTGCCGGCCCTGGCCGGTTTTGAGAAACCAAGACTCTTGGCTTCATTGGGGATGATCGAGGAGGCCCGCAACGAACTGGCGGCCGCCCGCAGGAAACTGGGGGATAAGGGCTCGCTGTTTCCCGGATTGGCACGACTGTACCTGGAAATGGGGGATTACGGTTCGGCCATCACCCTGTTCCTGCAGAACCGCCCGGTAAAATGGGACAGCGCAACCCTGCCGCTCTGGACGGTCGGTTATCCCCTGGCCTATACCGGTCCGGTGAGCCAGTACGCCTCGGCCAATGAGTTGCCCGAATCGCTGGTCTACGCCCTGATCCGGGCGGAGAGCGGCTTCTCACCCGCCGTCAGGTCCCATGCCGGCGCCATCGGCCTGATGCAACTCATGCCAGACACCGCCAAGGCAACAGTCCGGGAGAAGGGGCAGTTCAATCCACAGCGCCTGACGGTTCCGGAGTTCAATATCAAGGTTGGCACCAAGCATTTGCGGGATCTGCTGAAGGGATACGACGGCGACGCGGTCTATGCCATTGCCGCCTACAACGCCGGCGCGGCCGCGGTAGAGCGCTGGAGAAAGAACATGAAAGGGCTGAAAAGGGACGAGTTCATCGAAAGCATCCCCTACCAGGAAACGCGGGACTATGTAAAAAAGGTCTACGCCTCGGCCGCCACGTACCGCCAGTTGTACGGTTTGCATTGACGGTTATTTGGTGCCCCCGCTCGTCAAGCCAGCCAGGGTGAAGTTGACGTGGAAGGACGTGTTGCCGGGCCTGCTGCTGAGCTCGACATTGACGCCCCAGCACTTCTGCTGGTATGCGACGGAGAGGACCGATTCGAGGTTCCCGGAACTGTTGAATAAATACCGGTTGGTGTCGCCCAGGGGCCAGGGGGTGAACGGCTTACGGTCGAATGAGTACCGGTTGCTATAGCCCAGGGTCCATGGTGAAAACAGCTTGGTGACAAAACGCCACTCCAGATAATTCAGTTCGTCGCGCGACATGCGGTAGCTGACACCGGCGGTGTTGCCGTGCGTGTCGTCGAACTCCACGCCGGGGTCCAGGCTGGAGATCCGGCGGAAATAGACGTTATAGCTCGTATCCAGGGTCAGCCTGAGTCTGGGGCTCAGCCAGGTGTCGGACTCCAGGATCAGATCGCTGAAGGCGCGATTGGCATCGACCATGGTAAGCAGGTCACGGCGCGAGCCTTCGAAGTTGTAGCTCTGCATGAGTTTCAGACGCATCAGGTCACGGTATTCGGTCGTTTCTCCGTTTTGGTATTTCCCACCCAGCAGGCTGGTCAGCGAGTACGTCACCATGTTCTGCCAGTTCAGGCGGTCTCCGTAATCATAGAAGGGATGCCGCGTCTGGTCCTGATACGGCGTATAGGCGTAGGCCAGCTCCGGCACCAGCTCATTGCGCAGTTTCTTGAGATTTTCCCCGTCGATCGTATATACCCTGCTGAGGGAGGTTGAGATGCGTGCGCCAGCCTCGGGCAGCAGATCGGCATCGCTTGAACGTATTCCGCTGCCGGCGGATATGTTGTCGCTGCTGTACGCCCGCAGGTGGAGGCCGGCAAAGGTGGTCATGTTGATATAATCAGACAGGGGCGTAACCAGGGTCAGCCGGGGGAAGGTGCTCAGGCGCAGCCCCCTGGGACCGGCGCCTTGGTACAGGTCGGCCGCGCTGGCATCGAGATCGAAGTAAAGCGGTGTCGCGGCAATTTGCTGCCGGACTGCGGAAAGGCCGATCTCGGGCAGCGTCTGCAGGGTATGGCTGTTGTCGATGGTGTAATAATCCTGGGTGTTGCGCAGATCCACGGTGAGGGCGTAGGTCTGCCAGGTTTTCAGGAAGTTGATGGTGGAATCGTTTGATTGGCGGTTGTAGTCGCCGCTCTTCTCACCAAAATCGAACAGGAAGTTGCGGTCGCTGGTCTGGTTGATGGCCACGCGCAGGTTCATGTCCGGTGAGAATATCTCGGTGTGGTTCGTGGAGATCTGGCCGCGCCAGCGACCCTCCTTCTGGTCGAAGATCAGATACCCGCCGGCAAAACCCTCGCTGCCCCGTTTGCGGGCATAACGATACTCGGCGCCGATACCCACGCCGCGCGTGCTCTGGAGATCCAGGTCGAACGTCGCATCCTGATTGGGGGCAATGACCAGATAGAGAGGGATGTCCAGCTCGGCACCGCGTGTGTTGGTGTAGCCGACACGGGGGAGGAGGAGGCCGGACCGGCGGTCGCGCACCACGGGAAAGGCGATCCAGGGGAGATACAGGACCGGTATGTCCTTTACGTAAAAGGTGATGTTCCTGCCGATGGCGTAACCCAGCAGATTGACGTCCAGTTTTTCCGCTTCGAATTTCCAGCTCGGCCGGGGAAGATCGCAGGTGGTAAACTGGGTCTTGTTCAGCACCACATGGTTGTCGTCCACCCGGACGATCTTTTCGCCGGTGACGGTCAGATTCCCCGGGACCGTGGTGAACGTTCCCCGTTCCAGTTCCCCCCTCCCGGTCGCCACGTCGAAGGTGAACCAGGCGCCGCGCATGACATTGCCGTCCTTGGTCATGACCACATCGCCCGTGGCGGTCAGCATGCCGGTTTTGCGGTTGTATGTCGCCTGATCGGCGTTGAGCACCGCCCCCTCCCATTCGATAAGCACGTGGCCCCTGGCTTTGAAGGTATCTTCCGCCGGGTCGTGGGTCATGGCGTCGGCCTTGATGGTGATGTCTCCACCACCCGCGGAGGCAGAGGCGGGACCGGCCCCGTGGGAGACTGCCGGCAGCAGCGTGGCAAGGCAGACCAGCAGTATCAAAAGCGGATGTAACAGAGTCATGGCAATGGGGTACTACCCCCGAATCCCTTCAAAGCGAGTCTGTGTCAGCCAGGCCTTTGCCTCTCCAACCGTAAACAATGATCCGCACACCAGAATAAGATCGCCTTCTCCGGCGGCTTGCCGCGCGGAGACGATACCGTTGGCCACGTCTCCGCAGGCTATGGCCTTCACGCCCAGTTGTACCAGGATTCCGGCCAGGGTGGCGTCGTCGAGGGCTCGTTCGACCGCCGGGGTTACCGCGTATGCCCGGTGGACCTTGCGGGCCAGTGGGGCGAGTATCCCGGCGCTGTCCTTGTCGGCCATGATCCCCGCTACCAGCAGGAGACGCCGGTACCGGTGATCTTCCAACGCAGCGGCGAGTGCCGCGGCGCCCGCCGGGTTGTGGGCGCCGTCCAGCAGGATCGGCGGTTGTCCGGCAATCAACTCCATGCGTCCCGGCCAATGGGCGTCGCCCAGGCCGCTGATGAGGGCGTCCCGGGACACGGGTATGCCGATGCTGTCAAGCACCTCTGCCGCGGCCAGGGCCAGGGCGGCGTTCCCGGCCTGGTATCGCCCGGGAATGCCGGTGGTGATGCCGGACAGTGTAGCATGAATGCCACGGTAATCAAGGGTTCCGCCATCGCCCCAGGCAGAGGTGAAGTCGAGTCCCTCCACAGCGGTCCTGTTCCCCCCCGCCGCGGCGCGCTCCCGGATAACCCCCTGCACCTCCGGCGTCTGGCGCGCCGTGACTATCGGTGTGCCCGGTTCGGCAATGCCGGCCTTTTCCGCCGCGATCTCCGCCAGGGTCGCACCCAGGTAGTCGCCATGATCCAGGGAAATGGGCGTTATCACGGTCAAAATGCCCGGTATGGCGGCGCTTGCATCGGATCGGCCTCCCATCCCAGCCTCCATCACGGCGATATCGACATGCTCTTCCGCAAAACAGAGTGCGGCCAGGGCCGTGACGATCTCGAAAAAAGTGGCCTCCGCGGGTGCCTGCGCCAGCACGGTGTCCAGGAGCGGCATCAACCGCTCGGCGGCAATTTCCCGGCCATTGATCCGAAAGCGTTCGGTGAAACTGATCAGATGGGGAGAGGTAAACAGGGCGGCCCGGTATCCGGCGCTGCCCAGAATGGAGGACAGGAAGGCCGATGTCGATCCCTTGCCGTTGGTGCCGACCACATGGATACTGCGAAAAGCGTGCTCCGGGTGGCCCAGCCGTTCCAGGATGCAGCGGACCCTGTCGATACCGGGACGGATGCCAAAACGCCGGCGGGCGTAGAGTTTCTCCAGCGTGCCGGCCAGGGGCATCTCAGGCGGCGGGACGGTGCAGCATCTTCAAGATGGATGCGAGCTTGCCGCGCATCTCCGTACGGGGGATGATCACGTCCACCATGCCGTGGTCGAGCAGGTATTCGGCACGCTGGAACCCCTCGGGAAGTTTCTGGCGGATGGTTTGCTCGATGACCCGCGGCCCGGCAAAGCCGATCAGGGCCTTGGGTTCGGCAATGTTGATGTCGCCCAGCATGGCAAAGCTGGCGGTGACACCGCCGGTGGTGGGATCGGTCAGGATGGAGATGAAAGGGATGCCGGCATGTTTAAGCTTGGCCAGTGCCGCGGAGGTCTTGGCCATCTGCATCAGGGACAGGATGCTTTCCTGCATGCGGGCACCGCCCGAGGCGGAGATGACGATCACCGGCTGGCGCTGCTTCAAGCCACGCTCGATTGAGCGGGTGATCTTTTCGCCCACCACGCTCCCCATGCTGCCGCCCATGAAGGCGAAGTCGAAGATGGCAACCTGTACGCCGGTGCCGTCTATGGCGCCCTCGACGCAGATGACCGCGTCCTTTGAACCTCCCTTGGCAACCGCGGCATTGATGCGTTCCTGATAACTCTTGGCGTCCTTGAATTCCAGGAAATCAACCGAGGTCATGGCGCTATCGAACTCCTGCCAAGTCCCGCCATCCAGCAAGACCTCAAGGCGGCGGCGGGCCGAAATACGGAAATGATGCCCGCACTTTGGGCAGACGTTCAGGTTGGCGTCGATCTCCTTGGCCAGGATGGTCTCGGAACAGCCCGGACATTTGATCCACATCCCTTCGGGGACCTTGCTTTTCTTAACATCGGATTTGTCTATGCCCGCCTTTTCCCTGCTGAACCAGCTCATGGTGAACCTCACGAAATTTAATATCACTCAAAATATTTACCGCAAGTGAAGCAGCTTGGTAGCAGAAAAGCCACCGGGTGTCAAGGCGTACAACGTTGAAGGATGAAGGTTAACCCCCAAGACTCAACTTGAAAATTTCATTAATTACGCAGCCTTGGCCGAGATGGCCTGTTTGAGCGCGCTGACAAGGCGCTTGACCTCGGTTTTCAGTTTCTTGCCGGAATGCTGCTGGAAGAGTTTGACAATGGCGCTGCCCACCACGACCCCATCGGCCAGGCTGGCAACGCTTGCGGCCTGCTCCGGGGTTGAAATGCCGAAGCCGGCAACGATGGGGAGTTTGATCTTTTTGCGAATTCTGCCCAGTTCGGTCGCAAGGCTGGCGGAGACTTCCTGACGGGCTCCGGTGACGCCGGTGACGGTCACGTAGTATATGAAGCCTTTTCCCAGCTCCGCCACGGTGGCGATACGGGATTTGTCCGAGGTTGGGGTGAGCAGGAAGATTGCGTTCAGGTCGTGGGCGCAGGCGGCCTGCAGGAACTCCCGGGACTCCTCGGGCGGCATGTCCACCAGCAACACGCCGTCCACGCCGGCCTGGGCCGCATCCCGGGCAAAACGCCCGTAACCGTAGGCATGTATCGGATTAAGGTAGCCCATCAGGATGATCGGGATGGATGAGGTGGCGCGTGCCCTGCGGACTGTGGCCAGGACCGCTTCCAGTGTCGTGCCGGCGGCCAGGGCCCGTTCCGAGGAAAGCTGGATGGTGGGGCCGTCGGCCATGGGGTCTGAAAAGGGCATGCCGAGTTCGATGATATCGGCGCCGGCCTCTTCCAGCAGGGGGATCATCTCGGCCGTTGTGTCCAGGTCAGGATCGCCGGCGGTGATAAAGGTCACCAGGGCCTTGTCTTCACGTTTTTCAATGTCAGTGAAACGCTGGGTCAGTCTATTCATGGGGAGTTATGTCCGTTGATTGGATAAACGAGCAGAACCGGCATCATATCTTGAAGCCGGACATCTCTTTCTCCAGAAGTTCGATTTGTCTCGACAGGCCGGCTACGGAGCTTTCCATGACCTTGGCCGCCTCGGAGTTTGAGCTGGATGACGTTTGGATGTGGGTGACCGCCTTGGAGATCGTGGTGCTGCCTTGAACCTGGGAATGACAGGCCTCGCGAATCTGGTCGATCATGGTGATGATATCTTCGGTAGAGCGGGCTATCAGGTTGCTGGCACGGCTCTGCTCGCGGGTTGAGATGCGTACCTGGCTCGTCAGTCCTTTCATCTGTTCAACGGCCGAGGTGATGAGATCGCTGCCGCGGGAGTGCTCAACGGCCGATGTGGCGATTTGGCCGACCATCTCCTCGACCCGTTCCATGGCTTCTCTGATGCTCTGGCTTCCGCGCGCCTGCTCCACGGTGGCGCGGGCGATCTCGTGTATCTGGATGCTGGCCTTCTGCACTCCGCTGACGATTTTTTCCAGGGCGGCTCCTGAACGCTGGGAGAGCTTTTCCCCTTCGGTGATGCTTTCTTCCGCCTGGATGATGGCATCCACCGCCCGGCGGGTTTCATCCTGAACACCCTGAATGACCGAGGCAATCTCGCGAGTGGAGCTGCTGGTCCGTTCGGCCAGTTCCCGTATCTCGTCGGCCACGACGGCGAAACCCTTGCCGTGTTCACCGGCCTGGGCGGCTATGATGGCGGCGTTGAGAGCCAGCAGGTTGGTCTGTTCGGCCACCTCGTCAATGACCGAAAGGATGGTGCCGATGTCGTTTGTCCGCAGCGACAGGTTTTCAATCACCTCGGCGGTGATATGGGACGAGGTACGGATTGCCTGCATCCCGGCAATGGCCTCTTCAACCGCCATCTTGCCGGTAACGGCGTCATTTTTTACCCCTTCCGAGATGGCGGAGGTATCCATGGCGTTCTTTTCCACCTGCTTGATGGTTGCGTCCATCTCGGCGATGGAGGAAGCCGTGGTGCTTGAAGCGGCCAGCAGGTTGACGATGCTGGTGCCGATTTCCTTGATGGAGGTGGTCATCTCGATGATCGAGGAGCTGACCTCATTTACCGAACCTCCCAGTTTGTCCGCGTTTATGGCCACCTCTTCCACGCTGGCGGCCATCTGGAGGATCGACGAGGATGTCTCGGCGGCCGACGAGGAGAGCTTGTCGATGCCGGAGGAAACCTCGCGGACCGATTCGTTGATATGTGTCACGGCCTGGGAGGTCTCGCTTACGGAACTCTCCTGGACATGGGCCGAGGTAACCACATGTCTGGCGGCCTTCTCGATGTTGTTGTCGATGGCCGTCAGTTCATGGGCTACGGAATTGACCCGGAAAACCGTGTTGTGGAGATTTTCCGCCATGGCGTTCATGGCCGTGGCCAGGTCGCCGATTTCGTTGCCGGCGGTGATATCGAGGCGGGTATCGAGCCGGCCCTCGGCCACGGTACGGGCAAACTCGACGCAGGCCCTGAGCGGTCTGGTGATGGATTTGGTAATGATGAAGGAAAAATAACCAATCAGGGCGAGGATGATCAGGGTAATCACGAACGAGCAAATGACCTTGGTGCGGATACCGGCTGCCATCGTCTCCTCGGTCTGTTTGACTTCCCGCCGGATGTTGTCGGCCATGGACGTGGCAGCATTGCTGAAGATGTTGAAACGCTGGGCCTGGATGCCGGTCATCAGGTATCTGGCCCTGAGCATGTCTCCCTTGCCGACTGCCGGCAGTATATCCTCAAGCAGCGTCTTTTTGTACTCCTTCCAAACGGCGCCTGCCTTGTCGAGAGTCTCCCGTTTAGGGGGGGATTCAAGGGATTCCATGACAAGGGCGAATTTGTGGTCGATGTCGCCGGTCAGCTCCTTGATGACGTCCATTTTTTTGTTTGCGATCCCCTTGTCGGTCTCTGCCATGAAACCCTGCACCTCGTTGCTGACCTGAAACAGGTTTGACTTGAGGCAGGCAATATTTTCAAGGGTGTTCTGGTTCTGTCTGATGGTCTTGTAGGCCGTCCCACCGATACCGGCCTCGTTCATCAGGAAAAGGCAATTGACGGTTATGAACAACATGCCGGCACATACCACCATGGAGAGCAGCACCATTTTGGTGCGCAGTGTCATGCTGTTGGTACCGTGCGGAGGCGAGGTTCTCTGCAAGGAACGGGCTCCTTGTAAGGCGAGGGGTGATTTGCACAAAAAAAGCCGCTCAACTATAGCAGAGCGGCTACTTTTTTATCAAGAAGAAAAGACCTTTCCGGCTGGTCGGCGCCCACCGGTCGCGGGAGTTATCAGCGCAGCAGTTGGCGAATCATCGCGTCCGCGTCCCGTCTTCACCCATGGCAAGGAGTTCGGTCTGACGTTCCAGCTCGGCCAGCAACTCCAGGCGGACCTTGTGGATCTTGCGCAGGTACTGGTCAGCCTGGGGACCCTGGCCACAGTAGAATTTTTTTGCCCGGTCCAGATTGCCCTGGGCCATTTCAAGCTTGCTGTACAGTTCACGCACGGCCGCCTCGGCGCACTTCTCGTCGTTTTCCATGTCCTCGGGCGAATAACCGTGACTCTTGGCGCGGCGGGGCATGAGTTGCCAGACACCCATGGCGCCCTTGGACGAAACCGCGGTGGCGGAAAGACGGTTGCCGCCGGTCTCGGCCAAGGCAATTTCGGCCAGGTCAAATGGCATGAAAGGTGTGCCGAGGGTTTTGGTAAAACAGAGCGCCGCCAACTGACGGGCACGCTCCGGGGTGGTACAGCGCAGAAACGAGGCCTCAATGACGGCCACCTGTCGTTTCCGCTCGCTCATGGAGATGCCTTTCTCCAAAAGTCCTTTGATCTCGCGGTCGAGCGGCGATTCGGACGATACGGTGGCGGTGATCTGCTGGTCCGCCTTCTTGAGTGGGGTGTTTTCGCATGCTGACAGGGCCAGCAAGCATACTGCATAGATTGATAATTTTTTCATAATGGATACGGTTCGGTTGTGTCGGCTTTGCCGGACAGGCATCATTGCCAGAAGAAAAACAAACAGTCCGATCCCCAATCAAAGCATTATCTATAGTCGGCTTAGTCGTCGGCTGCCGGATGTGCCGACAATGCACGCCCAGCCGCCTTCCCTTTGCCGCCTTGATATCCTCTTCGATGTGAAACCGGATTACATCCGGCCAGATACTCCTTTCATGGTGAATTTACCTCCAAAACGCCAAAGTCCCGGCGGTCCGGGACTTTGTGTTGGGGCTGTTCAAGTTGGGATACTTAATACACCAGGTTGGGGCCGATGTCAAGTTTTATGGGCTAAAATAATTAAAAAACATAGCTATATCAGTATGTTGGATGGTTCAATATGCTTCGGAATTTCCGGTAATATCGTCGTTTGAGATCCTGGCGCGGAAGACACGATACACCCAGATTTTGTAGGCAATAACGATTGGAACGAAAATCAATGCCACCACGGTCATGATCTGCAACGTCAACAAACTGGACGAGGAGTTGAAGATGGTCAGGTTTGAGGCCGGGTCGATGTTTGAAGGGATCAGGTTGGGGAAGAGCCCCGTCACCCCGGTGAATACCACGAAAACAATGGTCAGGCAGGAAAAGGTGAAGGCCTTGTAGGTTGCACCCTTAAGAGCAAATACCTTGACCAGCAGGAGCGAAATCACGGCAATAACGGGAATAATCAGCAAAACTGGCGCCTTGAGGAAGTTGTCGTACAGCTTGGTGGCCGGATAGGTGTAGCCGAGGAAGACAACCGCCACCACCAGGAGCGGAAGCCAAAGCTTATTGGCCAGATTAGCGGCGCGTGTGCTCAGATCACCGGTGGTCTTGATGGCGGCATACAAGGAACCGTGCACGGCAAACAACAGGACGAACAGCACCCCCGTCACCAGCCCGTAGGGGTTAAGCAGGCCGATCAACGACCCGTCATAGGTAAAATTGAGAGCGGCAAAATCGTTTTTCATCGGGATGCCCTTGAAGATATTGCCGAATGCAACCCCGAACAGCAACGCCGGCAGGAAACTGGAGACGACAATGGCTGTGTCCCAGGCTCCTCGCCAGGTTGTACTGTCCAGTTTGCTCCTGAATTCAAAGGATACCCCGCGCACGATCAGGGAAAAGAGCAACAGCAGCAAGGCTGAGTAAAGATTGCTGAACATCAGGGCATAGGTGGTGGGGAAGGCCGCGAAGGTGGCGCCACCGGCGGTGATCAACCAGACTTCGTTACCGTCCCAGACCGGGCCAACCGTATTGATCAGTACCCGTTTTTCGGTATCGTTTTTGGCCAGGAATCCCGACAGAAAGCCGGTGCCGAGAACAAAGCCGTCCAACATGAAGTAAACCGCCCACAATACACCCCACAACACGAACCAGATAATCTGGAATGCGGATACGTCCATAGTTTATGCCCTCCCTTGAGCGTTGATGATGCCGGATGAACTTTTCTCCGTTTGAGCTGCCAAGGCCTCTCGAAGGCTGCCGGCGGCGAGATCCTTTTCAGGCCCTTTTTTCGCATGCTTGACCAGCAGGAAGATGTCTATGGCGCCCAACAGGCCGTAGAGCACGGTAAAGCCCAGCAGCGACAGGGCTACCTGGGTGGTTGAGATGGATTTGGAGACGGCATCGGCCGTTTTGAGCACGCCATACACGATCCAGGGCTGGCGACCCAGTTCAGCCACGAGCCAGCCAAATTGCTCTGCCAGATAGGGAGCGGGAATGGCGAATACCATCAGTGTCAGGAAACCTCGATAATCGGAGAAATTTTGCCTCCGCGACAGGATAATGCCCACAAGGCTGGCCAGAATCATGAACGTGCCGAGCCCGACCATCAGCCGGAAGCTGAGAAAGGTGGGGGCAACGGGAGGACGAAGTTCTTTCGGAAATTCCTTCAGGCCTTTGATCTCGGCGTTGCCATCGTGGAACGCCAGGAAGCTTAGGGCATTGGGTATGCACAACTGTTCAACCGAGTTGCACTCACGGGCCACATCCGGCAGAAGCAGCAGGTTCATACCGACACCCCGCTTGGTTTCCCATTGCGATTCCATGGCGGCAAACTTGGTGGGTTGGGTCTTGGCGATCTCCACGGCGTGGAAGTCGCCGGTTACCGCGACGCCGATAGATGTCACGAAAGCCCAGACAGCAGCCAGCTTAAAGGAGCGCTTGAAAAAGTCGATCTCGTTTTTACGCAGAAGGTGCCAGGCGGAAACCCCCATGATCACGAAGGCTGCCAAGGCATAACCGGAGAGCAGGGTATGGGTGAACTTGATCCAGCCGTACGGGTTGGTCAGGACCGCCAGGAAGTCGTTCATCTCTGCCCGGTTGTTGCGCAGCACATAGCCCACCGGTTTTTGCATCCAGGCATTGGCCAGCAGAATTATCAGGGCTGAAACGTTCGTGGCAACCGCGGCCAGCCAGATGGTGATCATGTGGGCCTTTTTTGATATTTTATCCCAGCCGAAGATCCAGACCCCGATAAAGACCGATTCCAGGAAAAAGGCGAGGGTCGCCTCGATCGCCAGCGGTGCGCCAAAGATATCGCCCACGTATCGTGAGTATTCTGACCAGTTCATGCCGAACTGGAACTCCATGGTAATGCCGGTCACCACGCCCAAGGCAAAATTGATCAGAAAGAGCTTGCCCCAGAATTTGGTCATGCGAAGCCAGGTCTCGTCACCGGTGGCGACGTACCTGGACTCCATCCAGGCTGTCAGGATCGATAGCCCAAGGGTGAGCGGGACAAAAATCCAGTGGAACATGCCGGTTGCCGCAAACTGCAGCTGACTGAGGGTTAGTACGTCCATACTTCCTCCTTTGAATTTACTTTTTTCTGCGGTGCTTACGGGGGATTGAAATATTTGATATAATCAAATTAATTTTACATGAGTATACAGCCATTTCTGGCGATTGCAAGCCAATAAGTCAAAAAAGGTCTTTGACGTCCAAAATCAGGACAAAATTTTTTTGTGCCTTATGCCTGGATTACAAAGGGCTATTCCTCGGCCAATTCTTTCAGGCTGACCCCGGCGAGGATATCGCGCACCTGCTCCTGTACTTTGATCCAGACCGGATGAACCTTGCAACTGCTTGAACGATCACATTCATCGTCTCCGGTAACGCAGCGGTTGGGAAGGATCGACCCTTCCACCGCTTCCACTACCTCGAGCAGAGAAATCTTTTCCGGAGCCCGCCCAAGCACGAAGCCGCCGCCGGTTCCGCGGTAAGACCTGACCAAGCCGATTTTACTGAATTGTTGGAATATCTTGGCGAGAAAGGTTTGGGGGACGTCAACGGCTGCTGCGATGTCACTCAGCAGACAGACGTGATCCGCTGGTTGGGTAGCCAGGTAGACGATGCCTCGGATTGCATATTCACCTTTTCGAGTCAGTTCCATCATCGAAAAACAACCCCTAAAAGACTAATTTAATCCTGTTTAGTGGTTTTTAAAAGATTTGTCAATAGAAAATAGTATGGGTTCATTTAATTTATTTCCTAACGTCCCAGCATGATACCGAGGTCTTCTGCCGCGCGGACTATCTCGCCGTCCGGATCGACCAGTTTCAGATCACGGGTTGCATCCTCGATGGGCACCGAAAGAATGCTTCTGCTCCGCAGACAAGCCATGCGTCCGAACTCCCCATCTGCCACCATCTGTACCGCCTTGGTGCCGAAACGGCTCCCCAGGGCACGATCGAAGGTGGTCGGAGAACCGCCCCTCTGCAGGTGGCCCAGGACTGTTACCCGCACATCCATCTCCAGACACTGTCCGATCTGTTGGGCCACATACTGGCCGATGCCTCCCAGGCGTTCGATAGTGGAGCGTTCGTCCGCCGTCTTGATCACCACCCGCCCGCCACCCTTGGGAAAGGCTCCTTCGGCGGCTACGATGATACTGAAATGGCTGCCGCGGGCCGAGCGTTCCATGACGGAAGCACAGACTTTTTCAAAATCAAAGGGTATCTCCGGAATCAGAATGACGTCGGCGCCACCGGCTATGCCCGATTCCAGCGCGATCCAACCCGCATACCGGCCCATCACCTCAAGGATCATCACCCTGTGGTGGCTCTCGGCGGTGGTGTGCAGTTTATCCAGGGCATCGGTTGCGGTCTCCAGGGCGGTGTTGTAACCGAAGGTGAAATCGGTCTCCCGCAGGTCGTTGTCGATGGTTTTGGGGACACCCACCACCTGAACCCCTTTGCGGGATAACTCCAGAGCGATCTTGAGCGACCCTTCACCTCCGACCGCAATCAGGGCCTCGATTCCCAGCTGTCGGACGTTCTCCACAACCTTGTCGGAGTAGTCGACATGCACGACCTTGCCGTTCTGTTCCACAGGATAGTCGAAGGGGTTGCCGCGGTTGGTGGTGCCCAGGATGGTCCCCCCCCGGGGGAGGATGCCGCGTACGCTCTCCAGCCCCAAGGGCCTGCACTTATTCAGATCCAGCAAGCCGTCGAAGCCGTCCTCGATGCCGATCACCTGCCAGCCGTGGCGGATGATGGCGCTCTTTACCACGCCGCGAATCACGGCATTCAGGCCGGGACAATCCCCGCCTCCGGTAAGGATGCCGATTTTCTTGCTCATGAAAACCTCCGGAAGCTATGATGCGGGTGGCGTTCCGGTCGTGGCCGGCTTGCGTTTTCCAAAGATCAGCGCCACCCAGATGCTGATTTCGTACATCAGGTACATGGGAATCATGATGACGAACATGGTGATCAGGTCGGCGTGGAAGGCGGCCACAATGGAACTGGCCAAGAGGGCGTACTTGCGTTTGGGGGCCAGGACCTGATAGCTGACCAGGCCGAAGCGCGCCAGCACCAGGGTCAGGATGGGAAGCTCGAAGATCAGGCCGAAGATCAGGATCAGGCGCAGGCAGAAGTTGACGTAGGCGCTGATGTTGAACCAGCTTTGCAATCCTTCGGCCTCGTAGGAGAGGGAGAAGTTGATGATCACCGGCCAGATCACGATCAGGAAGAACAGGGCTCCGACGCAGAAGGTGAGGGAGGCCGCGGTGACAAAGGGGACTACCAGGCGCCGTTCCTTGCGGGTGAGTCCCGGCGCGATGAACAGCCACAGTTGGTGGAAAATCACCGGCAGGACCAGAATGAATCCGGCCAGCATGGAAATCTTGCACTGGATGAAGAACGGCTCCAGGGGGGCACTGTAGTTGAGGACGTGCTTCTTCTGGGGGGTAGTGATCTCCTGCTCCAGCTTGTAGCGGGTATAGAGGGCCGGGGCGCGCTCTTTTACCTGTGCGTAGACCCGCTTCTTGATCTCGGTCAGATAGGTCTGGCCGGTCAACGGCTTTTCCACGAAGTCCAGGATGGAGCTGGAAAAGTTCCAGGCCACGCCCATGCCGATCACCACCGCCACGACGATGATCACCAGCCGCTTGCGCAGCTCGACCAGATGTTCAATAAAGGGGAGTACTTTTTCTTCGGCCATGCCCCATTCCTATCACAGCGGCGCGTGATTGCGCAACCGCTTTCAGCGTCGCTTTCTGCCGCTTGTGCGGTGCTTGCCGCTGTCGGGGGCGTTCCTGTCGCCCCTGTCGGGGCGTCGTGCCGGGGGTACCCGTTTTCCCCTGATCGGGATGCGCGGATATTCTTCATCCGGCGTAACGGCCGCCTGCCTGACCGGCGGCGCCGAAGAGGCATGCCCCACCAGGATGAATTCGATGCGCCGTGTTGCGGGGGAGACAGCCGCCACCTTGACCCTGGCCTTGTCGCCAATGCGGAACACTCGCCGCAGCCGGCGTCCCACCAGGGAATGCTGCTTCTCCTCGTAGCTGTACAGGTCATCCTCCAGGGTCGAGATGTGCACCAGCCCCTCCACGAATAGCTCGTCCAACTCCACGAAGAACCCGAATCCGGTTACCCCTGCGATGTAGCCGTCGAATTCCTCCCCCACCTTGTCCCGCATGAACTGCATCTTCTTCAGCTCTACGATCTCGCGCTCGGCCTCCATGGCCACCCGCTCCCGCTTGCTGGTGTGCTCGGCGACCTCCGACAGGTTTCCGGTGGCGACGGCAAGTTGCCTTGCGCTGCGCTTGTCGCCCTTTTTCTCCTCCAGCGCCAGCGTCGCCTTCAGTATCCGGTGTACCACCAGGTCGGGATAGCGCCGGATGGGAGAGGTAAAGTGGCAGTAACAGGCCGAAGCAAGGCCGAAATGCCCCAGGTTTTCAGCCGCGTAACGGGCCTGCTTCATGCAGCGCAGCAGGGCGTAGTTGAGCATGCGCTCCTCGGGCCGTCCGTCAGCCTGGGCCAGGAGCCGCTGGAGCTCTGCCGGGTTGACCTTATCCTCCTTCAGGGCAAACTCGTAGCCGAAGCCATAGATGAATTCCTGGAAATTGCTCAGCTTGGCCGGGTCGGGATTCTCGTGAACACGATAGAGGAAGGGGATCGCCTTGGCCGTGATGAAGCGGGCCACCGCCTCGTTGGCGGCCAGCATGAACTCCTCGATCAACTGGTGGGCCAGGTTGCGCTCGGCCCGGATGATCCCCTCGGTCTGGCCGGTCAGGCCGATGATGATCTCCGGTTCGGGCAGGTCGAAGTCGATGCTGCCGCGCTTTTTCCGCATTCCCTGGAGGATCAGGGCCAACTCCCTCATCTCCAGCAGCATGGGTGTCAGGGGGCGGTGCTTGTCGGCCACCTCCCGGTCGTTGTCCACAATGATCTGCTTGACGATGGTGTAGGTCAGGCGGGCCGTACTTTGGATGACGCTGGGGTAGAAGGCGGACTCCAGCATGGTTCCGGCCTGGTCGAAGAGCATCTCGGCAGTCATGGTCAGGCGGTCCACACGGGGATTGAGGGAACAGATGCCGTTACTGAGCCGCTCCGGCAGCATGGGGATGCAGCGGTCCGGGAAGTAGACCGAGGTGCCGCGCAGGTAGGCCTCCCGGTCCAGGGGACTGTCCTTTGTGACGTACCGGGACACGTCGGCGATGGATACCCACAGCCGGAAGTTGGCCCCTTCGCGCTTGAGCGCCACGGCATCGTCGAAGTCCCGGGCCGTCTCGCCGTCGATGGTGACGGTCGGCATCCGGCGCAGGTCAACCCGCCCTTTCAGGTCCTCGTGGGAGACCGCTTCGGCGACGGCCTCGGCCTCCGCAGCACATCGCTGCCGAAGACATGGGGCAGTTCGAAGCGGCGGATGACCGACTGCACCTCCACCTCGGGGTCATCCGGCCATCCCAGCACCTCGACGATGCGCCCCTCGGCCGGCCTGCCGCCGATGGGGTAGGCGGTCAGTTCAGCCACCACCTGCTGGCCATCCTCGGCCCTGGCGCGTCCCCTAGGGGGGATGGAAACCACCAGGTTCAGGCGCTGGTCCTCGGGAATAACGACGGCGCCGCGGCACGTCTCCTCGTAGCGCCCCACGATGCGGGTCGTGGCCCGCTCCACGATTGCCACCACGCGCCCGTCCCGTTTGCCGCCCCCCATGCGGCTCTGCTCGGCGGTGGCCTCCACCAGGTCGCCGTGCATGGCGCCCTTCATGTGTTTGGAGGGGATGAAGACATCCTCGCCGCCCCCCTCGGGGAGCAGGAAACCGTAGCCGTCGCGGTGCACCGAAAGCCTGCCGCGCACGGTCTTTACCGTTCCCCCTGGCGAATAGCTGTTGCCTCGTAGCCGGACCACCTCGCCGTCATCGGCCATGTCATCCAGCATCCGCTTCAACTCAAACTTGACGTGACGGCCGCCGAATTCACGCAGCAGGGCGGCAAAGTGGGTGGGCCCCTCGTACCCTTTGAGGAGCGCGAGTATGTTCTTTTTGGAAAGTTGCATGGGCTGTCCATTCCGATGAGAATATCCGCGTACGACCATCCCCGCTTTCGCGGCTTGTGCCGATCGGGAACCGATTGTATGCAAATGAGCGGGAAATGTCTCCAAAAGTTTTGCTGACACCCCTCCACGTCCCTTGGAGAGGGGTACTTGGCGGGAATAAACACGGCCATAACAAAAAAGACCTGGATATCAGGCCTTTTTTGTTGGGGAACGATGATCGGCAGGTGCGGTTCAAGGGGAGGGCGCGATCAGCTTGTACTTGTTCAGCAGCGCCAGCAGATCGGCCTGTGAGATCGGCTTGACCATATAGTCATTGCATTCGCCCTGCCATATGGCGCTCTGGATTTCCTCAAGGGAATCCAGGGCGGTTGTCATGATGATGACCGCCGCCTGGGAGCTGGGAATTCCGGACTCTTTTTCGAAATGCCGCATGCGCCTGAGGGCTTCCTGTCCGTCCATGACCGGCATCATGATATCGAGGCAGATCAGCCGGTAGGGCCGTCCCTCGTGTGCCGCCCGGACAAACTGCTGCAGCCCTTCGGCGCCATCCCTGGCGGTATCGACGACCTCTGCGTATTCCGAGAGAATGCACGTTACCATCTCCCGCCCGAAATCATCGTCTTCAACGACCAAACATCTCATGGCCAACTCCCGGAATAAAATGTGGACTTCATCGGTTCTCCGATCCAGGAGAGTTGGATCTCCTGGCGCCCTAGGTGTACCATAATCTGAAAAATGGGCAAGAAAAAACAAGTGATGATGCCCGGTTGGATGTGTCGCCCGCGCCGTTCGGCCGGCCGTAAGCACCGGTCACTGGTGCAGCGCCATGCCGATGGCAGTGCAACAGGCTCCAATCACCTCGAACAGCTTCTTGTGGTCTATCGGTTTTACGACACAATGAACAATACCCATGTTGCCGATGTCGTCGAGATACTTTTTATCGCTATGGGCGGTGACGATGATCACGGTGGCATGGGGAGATATCTCTCTGATCTCCCTGGCCATCTGGATGCCGTTCATGACCGGCATGTTGATGTCGCTGATGACGATGTCCGGTCGATGCTCTTTGAAGAGCTCCAGCCCCACCTTACCGTTTTCAGCTTGATAAATAACGAGTTCCGGGAAACCCAGGGAGATCAGCTTGCAGGTTATTTTTCTGGTAAACTCGTCATCCTCCACGTAAAGGAGCGAGAACGCCCCAGGTGCGGGGTCACATGGTTTCATCGTATGATTCACTTCATCGTTCATCGCAGCAAAGTGCTCCACGGCGCAGGCATTGCCGACAACGGTCTGCCATGGTGTAGCTCGTCGGACAGCTTGGGGATGCAAACAGCGCACAAAGCCGAAATCGCCGGAGGCGTTGAGTGGTCAAATCATGCGGCACTCAACGGTGTCAGCGGAATGGCATACGAAAAGAAGGTCAAAAAGAGGGAAGCAATGCGGCGCATACAAACAGTGCAGAAGCTTGTTATTGCGCCGGCTATGCAAATTCTATATCCAACCAAGCACCACCATCCGGGTGGTATCGGTGGTGACATCAATGCGAAAACAATATGGGAAGGGTCATATGCTCCAGCAGGTATTCGGCAACGGGACCGATGTTATGCGTCCCGCGCGGGTTCTGCGAGTAGGCTCCCATGACGATGAGATCGCAGCCGTTTTCCCAGGCGTAGTTCATCAGGATGTTGGCTATGGAGATATCGCCCGTGACGAGATTCTCCTCTTTCACGTTGATGCCGTAGCGTTCCAGATGTGAACAGATGTCCGATTGCCTGACAATTTCCACAGGTTTTTTCTCGCCGATCGGCCTTATCGCCAGCAGATTGATCTGCCCGGCATTCAGCAGGAGCGGTATGGCGTCGTGGACTGCCCGGGCCGAGGCCCTTCCGGATCTCCAGGCCAGGATGACACGCTCCCCGACGGACTTGAATTCCCCGGTGAACGGCACCACCACTACCGGACGCCCTGATCCGAGAATGAGCCGTTCGGGGAGATCGGAGAGATCACTGACTCCCTTCTCCTTCCCCTCCGCCTGACCGATAATGATCAAATCTTTTGCGTGACTATAGGCGTTGAGAATCTCCGCCGTCGTCGTACCGACGACCGGCCAGTCAATGCCCAGCCATTCGTTCTCGATGCCTGCCGCGGCGCATTTTTGCCGAAACAACTGCTCGGCTGCCGCCTGCCGCTGTTTTTCGTTCTCATCGATGGGTGCGAAATAGGCATGGGTAATGACACTGATTCCCGTGAGTAACGCCTTATGCCGCCGTGCAATGGAGATTGCCAGGTCCAGCCTGCTGTCGCAACGCTCAGCACAGTCGATATGAACAAGTATGTCCCTGTAATTCATTGATGACTCCTTACCGTCTCCATCGTACACATGCATGAATCTTTGTCAGGCCACACGAGCAAAGTTAGAACCTGGCGTGGTCATCCAGCTTCCAGCGCCCTTTTTCTATCCGTATCATGACGACGCCCAGTTGATCGATACCCGAGTGATCCGCGGCGGACATACTGTAGAGCGCGGACACCCCTTTAACCCCCTTGCAGTTCTCCAGCGCCGACCGGAGCGCCTCACGGAACTGCTCGGTACCGGGTTTGGCCTTCTTCAGGGCAACCGGTATCGCATACTCTAGGAGCTTGACCGCATCCCACATATGACCTGCGAATGTCGAACGGGAACCGGGGCCATATGTGCCTTCGTACAATTTCAAAAATTCGAGGGCCGTTTTCTTTGTCGGATACCCGTCCGGCAATTCTTCGGCAACGATGACCGGCGGGGCCGGCAAATAGGCGCCCTCGACACTCTTGCCCCCGACTCTCAGGAAGTCCGCATTCGCGGCGCCGCCGGTCTGATAGATCTTCCCTTTGTAGCCGTGCTCCACGACTGCCCGATGGGGCATAACCGCCGGTGTCCCCGCTGCAATCACGAGGATGGCGTCCGGGTTGCCCTTCATCGCCTTCAGGGCCTGTGAGGTCGCGCTGGTATCCCGTTTCTGAAATTTCTCGACATCGGTTATCGTTATGCGGCGGGCGGCGGCAAGCTCCCTGATGACCGCCACCCAGCTCTCGCCGTAGGGGTCGTCCACGGCTATCAGCGCGATGGTTTTCACATGGTGCTTCACCATGTGATTGACCATCGCCCGTGCATACACTTCATCGTTGGGCGTTGTTTTGAATACCCACCTGCGCTTTGCGTCCATAGGGGACACGATGGCGCTGGCAGAGCCGTAGCTGATGAGCGGGGTCTTGGACTCCGCCATGGTTTCGATCACCGCCAGGGTCGTAGGGGTAACGCTCGGTCCCAGCAGGATGTCGATCTTGTCCTTTGTGACGAGTCGCTTTACGTTCTGTACCGCGGTCGTGGTGTCCGATCCATCGTCGAGTACGACATAATTGATCTTCTGCCCGGCAATGACCTTCGGAGCCAGTTGCAGGGCATTTTTGTTCGGGATACCCAGGGATGCGAGCGCCCCGGTAGTGGAAATGTTCACGCCTATGGTGATGGCGCCAAACACCGCGGAGGGCATCGAAACAATCAGGAGTGCGGCAATCCAGGATCGTATGTTTTTCACTTGTGCTCCCATTCACCCCACGCCGCATGCCAACCTGGCTCTTGATTTTCGGCGCGCGGAAGTGGCTGTTCCGATGCCCTTCGCCAGCGTTTATTTGCCTCTGGAGTAGAAGTCATCCAGCTTCCATTTGCCGTGTTCGATCTTTAGCATGGCGATCCCGGTCACGTCAACGCCCGAGTGATTAGCAGGCGTCATGTTGAATACCGCATAGGCGCCTTTGTAGCCTTTGGTCTCTTCGATGGCGTTGCGAAGCGCCTCCCGGAACTGGGGGGTCCCGGGTTTGCCGGCCTTGAGGGCTTTCGGAATCGTAAGCTCCAGGATCCTCAGGGCGTCCCACATATGTGATGCAAAAGTCGAACGGGGTCCGAATTTTCCTTCATAGGCCCTTGCAAACTTGATCGATTCACTCCTGTTGGGAAACCACTTGGGAAGCTGTTCGGCTACCAGAACCGGCGAACAGGGGAGAAAAGCGCCTTCCAGGGCTTTTCCGCCGACCTTCAGAAATTCCGAGTTGGCAGCGCCGTGGGACTGGTACACCCTACCCTTGTAACCGCGCTCGACCAGCCCCACGTGCGGCATGGCGGAAGGGGTACCGGCGGCGACTATGTAGACGGCGTCCGGTCTCCCGCTCATCACCTTCAGTATCTGCGCGGTGGCGCTGGTGTCGCTTTTCTTGAACTTTTCAACCGAGAGCGTCTTGATGCCGCTCTTGCCGGCTAATTTCATAAATTCCTTGGTGTTGGCCTCGCCGTAGGGGTCATCGGTAGCGATTATCGAAACCGTCTTGACCTTGTTCTTGACCATATGGTTCACCATGGCGGCGGCGGTTATCTCGTCGTTTGCCGTTACCTTGAAGATCCACTTCCTCTTTTCGGGCGGGCTGACGATGGGGCTCGCCGAAGCCAGCGACAGCATGGGGGTCTTGGCTTCCGTGGCCACATCCACTACCGACAGGGTGGTCGGGGTCGTGCTCGGCCCGATGATCAGGTCCACCTTGTCGTCGCTGATAAGTCTTTTTACGTTCTGCACCGCAGTGGTGGTATCCGTGGCGTCATCATAGATGACGTACCTGACCCTTTGTCCGGCAATGGTCTTGGGCGCCAGTTCCAGGACGTTTTTCTGGGGGATGCCAAGGGAAGCCGCCGGTCCCGTCGTAGAGATGTTCACACCGATCGTGATGTCTGCCAAGGCCACGGTTGCCGATGAAATGACTGAGAGTACTCCTAGCACTACGGTCCATTTTTTCATCATACTTCTCCTTTCGTTGGTTGCCCGCAAACGATGCGAAAAACACTTCCCATACCTGAATCTGCACCTGGGCCCCCTGTCTCGCCCCATGCACCCGGACAGATTCGCCGGGCACCATGAGTCCGGGCCTTTACTCAAAACCTGGCATAGTCCTCCAGTTTCCACGTGCCCTTGTCGATCCTGAGCACGGACATGCCTAAGTGGTTCACACCCGAGTGGTCGCTGGCCGACAACGTGAAGACCGCACCTGCGCCCTTCAACCCCTTGGTTTCCTCGATTGCGCGACGCAACGCCTCCCGAAACTGGGGAGTTCCCGGCCTGGCGGTCTTCAGGGCCTTGGGTACCGCCGCCTCTATGACCTTCACGGCATCCCAGACATGGGAGGCGAAGGTGGAACGTGGGCCGAATTTACCTTCATATGCCCTGACAAACCTGAGGGCCTCGTCTTTTGTCGGGTAGCCCTTCGGGAGCTGTTCCGCCACCAGCACCGGTGATGCCGGCAGGAAGGCCCCCTCCACCGATTTTCCACCCACCCGGAGGAAGTCGGCGTTGGCCGCGCCGCCGGTCTGGTAGATCTTGCCCCTGAAGCCGTGCTCGACCAGCGTCACATGGGGCATCGCCGCCGGCGTACCCACGGCGACGATGAAGACAGCGTCAGGCTTGCCGCCCATGGCCTTCAACACCTGGGCCGTCACGCTGGTATCGGTCTTCTTGAATTTCTCGATGGTGAGCGTCTTGATGCCGTATTTTTGGGCAATCTTCATGTATTCCTTGGTATTGGCCTCGCCATAGGGGTCGTCCGTGGCGATCACCGCAACCTTCTTGACCCCTTTTTTGACCATATGGGCGACCATGGCCGATGCGTAGATGTCGTCATTGGCGGTAACCTTGAAGACCCATCTCCGTTTTGCATCCACCGGGCTGGCAATCGCGCTGGCCGAGGCCACGGCGAGCATGGGGGTCTTGGCGTCAGCGGCCACATCCACCACCGCCAGTGAGGTCGGGGTCGTGGTTGGGCCCAGGATCAGGTCAACCCTGTTCTCCGACACGAGCCGTTTCACGTTCTGCACCGCATTGGTGGTGTCGGAGGCATCATCATACACAACGTACCTGACCTTCTGGCCGGCTATGGTCTTGGGGGCAAAAGAGAGGGCGTTCTTTTCGGGAATTCCCAGGGATGCGGCAGGGCCGGTCGTCGAGAGGTTGACGCCGATCGTGATATCTGCCATGGCGACGGTCGAACAGAAGAAAGTCGCGAATGATGCCGTCACTAATGCCGCTTTTTTCATTGGATGCATTCCTTTCGGTGGGTTTCTGAGTCCTGGCGGTACATTCAGGGCTATGAGTCCTTGTCGTGTCCGGATACCCCCATGCCGAGGTAGCTTTCGATGACTTTCGGGTCGCTGGCGAGTTCCCGGCTCGGCCCCTCCATTGCGATGTCGCCGTTTTCCAGCACATACCCGTAATCGGAGATCTGCAGCGCGGCACGCGCGTTCTGCTCTATGAGCAAGATGCTGACGCCGGTGGTGCGCAGATTGCTGATATTGTGGAGGATCTCCCTGACAATGAGCGGCGCCAGCCCCAGACTCGGTTCATCGAGCATCAACAGGGTCGGTTGGCTCATCAGGGCTCTTCCCAGTGCGAGCATCTGCCGTTCGCCGCCGGAGAGACTGCCGGCCAGTTGGCCGCGCCGCTCCAGTAATCGCGGGAAGAGCTCGTATACCATGTCGAGGCTTTGCCTGATCCCCTTGTCACCCCGGCGATAACGGGTGAATGCCCCGAGCTCCAGGTTGTCCGCCACCGACATCTGCGAGAAGAGTTCACGGGTCTCCGGGACCAGGCACATCCCCTTGGCAACCCTTTGTTCGGTGATGGTCCTGCCGATATCCGCGCCGCAAAAGTCGATGGTCCCCTTTGACGGGATGACCCCCATGATGGCATTCAGCAACGTTGTCTTGCCGGCGCCATTGGGGCCGATGACACTGACGATGGTCCCCCGGTCGACGTTCAAGGATGCCCGATATATGGCCTCCACCTTTCCGTAGCGGACATTGAGGTCACGCACCGTGAGCAAACGTTCCGACATCACACACCCCCCAGATACGCTTCGAGAACCTCCGGGTTGGAGCGGATCTCGTGCGGCAGGCCTTCCGCCAGCTTTCTCCCGAACTCCATGACCACGATCCGGTCCACAAGATTCATCAGGAATTCCATGTCGTGTTCGACAATCAACACGGACAGCCCCTCGCTGCGCAGGTTTTCCAGCAGCTTGGCCAACTCTTGTTTTTCCTTGTACCTGAGGCCGGCCGCCGGTTCGTCCAGGAGCAGCAGAATGGGGTCGGCGCACAGCGCCCGGGCGATCTCGACGATCCTCTGCTTGCCGAGCGGCAGACTGCCTGCCGGGACATACATGCTGTCTCCCAGCCCCACCCGCGTGAGTTGTTTCGCGGCCTCGGCCGCCACCCGCTCTTCGACACGCCGGTTCAGACGGAGTCCGGCGGAAAAAAGTCCATCCCTGGTGCGCAGGTAAGCCCCAAGCATCACATTTTCGATCACCGTCATCCCTGAGATCAGCTTGACATGCTGAAAGGTCCTGCTGAGCCCCCGTCTGGCTATTTTGGGCGGTCTGAGCCCGCTGATCTTCTCGTCGCGCAGGTAGATGTCCCCGTCCGTACGGGGAAGCTCGCCGCTGATCAGGTTGAAGGTGGTGGACTTGCCCGCCCCGTTGGGACCGATAAGGCCTACGATCTCACCGGCAAAGACCTCGAAGCTCACGTTCTTGACCGCCACAAGCCCGCCGAACTCCTTGCGGATCGCGTCAACCTTCAATAGCGGTTCTCCCCGTTGGGGCTGGGAGCGCACCGGCAGGTCCGAAGAGCCTCCCGCCGGCTTGTCGGGCCTGGGAGGAAGGAAGCGCTCGATAAACACCCACACGCCACCGCGCATCCATTGCAATACCATGATGATCATGACCCCGAAGACAATGGATTCGAAGTTCCCGGTTTGGCCGATAATCTTGGGGAGCACCCCCTGCAGCGTGGTCTTGAGCAATGTCACCAGCGTTGCCCCGATCACCGCGCCCCAGATGTTGCCTGCGCCTCCGATGGTGATCATAAAGAGAAACTCGATCCCGATGTTGATGCCAAAGGGCGAGGGATTGACAAAACGCTGCATGTGGGCGTAGAGCCAGCCCGAAACACAGGCCAGGATCGCTGAATACACGAATACGACGGTCTTGAGCCGCAGCCCGCTGGCGCCGAAGGCTTCGGCCATGAACAGCCCGTTCTTGAGCGCCCGGATGGCCCTTCCCTCGCGGGAATCGAGCAGATTGACGGTGCCCCACATCGCCGCGAGGCAAACCAGCCAGATCAGGTAGTAGTAGAAACGTTCATCATGGAGTTCGACGCCGAATATACTCAATGCGGGGATATCGCTCAAACCCGTCTGCCCGCCGAGGTCGGGGAGTGAGCCGAAGAGGAAGTACAGGCTGATTCCCCACGCGATTGTGGCGAGCGGCAGATAATGCCCCCCCATGCGCAGGGTGACGGCGCCGAGTATCAGGGCCACCCCTATGGTCAGGACCAGGGCGACAAGGAGCGCCAGCCACGGGGACATGGAAAACATGGTCGTCAGCACCGCGCTGGTGTAGGCCCCCAATCCCATGAAGGCGGCCTGTCCGAACGAAGTCAGGCCGGTCACTCCGGTCAGGAGCACCAGGCCGAGGGCCACCAGGCTGAAGAGGCCGATATAGCTCCCCATGGTGATGTAGAAAGACGGTAACAGGGGAAGCAGCGCCAACAGCACCAGAAAGAGTATCAATCCAATCCGTCGCATGTGCATTATTCCTCTTCCTCGAAATGAACACTCTTCAACGATAGCCACAACAGGACCGGCAGAATCATGGTAAACACGATGACATCCTTATAGGCGCTCAACCAGAAGGACGAATATGATTCGACGACCCCCACCAGTATTGCCCCGGCCGCGGCCGCCGGATAGCTGGCCAGGCCTCCCACGATGGCGCTGACAAACCCCTTGAGGCCGACGAGAAAACCGGAATCGTAGTAGATCGTGGTGATAGGCCCTATCAGGACACCCGACAGGGACCCGATGGCAGCGGCCAGCGCAAAGGCCAGGGTTCCCGCGAGACTGGGGCTGATACCGACCAGCCGTGCCCCGTTGCGATTGAAGGCAACGGCCCGCAAGGCCTTGCCGTACATGGTCCTGCCGAAAAAGAACGCCAGCAGCAGGATGAGGGTTATGCTCGTGGCATAGACCCAGATGTTCTGACCCGGCACGGTCAGGAATCCCAGATCTATCTGCGCCTCGGAGAAGGCCGGGGTGCGTACTCCCTCGGCACCGAAGAACAGCAGCCCCAGCCCCACCAGCGCAAAGTGAACCGCGACAGCCGCGATCAGCAGCACCAGCACCGTGGCGTCGGCGAGGGGCCGGAAGGCGACCCGGTAGATCAGCGGCCCCAGCATGGTCACTATCATGATGGAGAGGAGCACCTGCCATCCCAGGGCGAGCTTGAGCGGGGCGCATACATACACGATGCCGGCGATCGCCAGGGGGGGGAGAAGCGTCTTGACAAGGGCAGTCGGGATCTCCCGCCCCGCCTCGGCCCGCAGCAGGCGTACAACCTCCATGATGGCGGCCACCACCGCCAGGATCAGCATCAGCCAGACCGTCCCCGGCACGGCACCGTTCTGCAGGATCGCCAGGGTCAAGGCGCCGAAGGAAACGAATTCACCCTGGGGGATGAAAATAATCCTTGTGACGCCGAAGATCAGGATAGTCGCCATGGCAAGCAAGACATATATGGCGCTGTTGGTCAGAGCATCCTGCGCGAGGAGCAAAAAAATCTGGGTATCCATGGGTGGTTTCTCCGAGAACGATCAAAGGTTGTTTGCAGCGCCCGGCAGCGTATCTTCACGGCACGAACTCACCGATGGACAGTGGCTGTTTTTGTTGACATGTTTTTTTGCATGCAATATTGCATGTAAATTAGCAGAACGTGGTTTGTAGTGCAAGCTTTTTTTTGCACCTCTGCATCTCATGCCATGTACCTTCAATTAGCACCCCCCGTTTTTGGGGCTTGATCATCCGGGCCGTTTTTGATTCTACCAGGAACGGTCACACAGGAACAGAGCAATTACGCCGGTGGTGCAGATAATTTGTCCGGTCCGTTGGACCGTTTTCCCCCACAACGAAGCGGCTTCGGCGGGATGCGTCGGTTCCGGGGGAAGGGCACGGAATGGAAGCAATAATAACGTCGTTATATGTGATTGCCGGGGGTGCGGGCGTGGCAGAAAAAGCTTTATGCGGAAAACGCCTTGGCTGGTAAAGCTGGGGGCATATTTACATGTAATTTTTCATGCATTTAATGTATGATGCCTTTCGTACATTTCAGCCGGCAATCGTTGTTCCGGCAAAGGGCGGGCGTTTCCGGCAGGCAATCGAGCTGCCGCAAGCATGGCGCCGGAGCCGTCGATCCACCCGGCATCGGTTCATGGACCAGACAACATCATGACGCAACGATGGAAAATATTCGCTTCCCTGGCACTGTTGTTCATTGTCGGCTTTTTCTACCGGATATCAATGGCGGTGGTCTCGCGTGATCTGGTTGCCGACCTTGGGCTCGGCGCGGCGCAGCTCGGCATCCTGTCCGGGATATTTTTCTATGCGTTTGCCTTGGCCCAGATCCCCCTCGGACCGCTGATCGACCGCCATGGGGGGCGACGGATGATCTCGGCCCTGGGGATCGTCACGACCTGCGGATCGCTGGTATTCGCCCTTGCGCCGGACTATCCGGCGGCCCTTGCTGGACGTGCCCTGCTCGGTGTCGGAACCGCCTGCGTGCTTATGGGTTCGCTGAAGATTTTCACCAACTGGTTTTCGCCGCAGGAGTTTCCGAAGGTTTCGGGGTTCATGATCGCCGCGGGAAACCTGGGCAGCCTGGCTGCCACCGCTCCGCTGGCCTATGCCATCGGCCTTTTTGCCTGGCGTCCCACCTTTCTGGCCATGACGCTGCTCCAGGCCCTGGCCACCCTGTGCGTGTTCCTGTTTGTACGCGACCTCCCGGATAGCGGCGAACCGCCCCTGGCCCTCCCGCCAGGGGATACCGCCGGCGAGCATGCCACCTTGCCGCAAATCTGGAAGGCCCTGCTCTTTTCGACGGATTTCTGGCTGATCGCGCTGATCGCCTTTTTCTGGTATGCCAACTACATGGTGATGCTGGCGCTCTGGGGAGGGCCGTACCTGATGGAGGCCGCCGGCATGACCCGCTTGCAATCCGGCAACATGCTGCTGTGCACTTCAGTCGGATACATCGGCGGCTCGCTGCTTGTGGGAAAGGCGATCGACCGGCTCGGCGGTTCGCTGGAAAAGACCATCCTCTGCGGACAGGCGCTCCTGCTGGTGCTGATGACCGCCATGCTGGGGCCGGCGACCCATTTTCCCACACCAGCGCTGGCGGCGCTCTTCTTCTTTGTTGGCCTGTTTTCCGGGACAGGGGTGATCATCTACCCCCTGGCCCGCAGGCTGGTACCCTTTCAATTTGCCGCCACAGCCATGACCGGCGTGAATTTCTTCCTTCTCATGGGGGCGGCGGTAATGCAACATATCATGGGGCTTGTCATCTGCTCCTTTCCGCGCGGGCCGGGCGGCTATCCCGCGGGGGCCTACCACGAGGCCTTTCGGGTTCCGGTCTGCGGCCTGGGCATCACGCTGGCCTTGTTTGCGCTCAGGAAGACCGTGAATGGGTTTGATGCCGGGCAGGGCCGCGGCAGATGACAGGGAGCACGATGCGCACACGTACCGAAGACCCGTATCCACACTCCGTCATCCGGCACAAGCCGTTTGCGCTCTTTTTCTGTGCGCGGTGGGCCAGCATCACCGCCTTCCAGATGCAGGGGGTCGCGGTGGGGTGGCAAATCTACGCCATCACCGGAAGCGCCTGGTATCTCGGGCTGGTCGGCCTGGCCCAGTTTCTTCCGATGTTTCTGTTGACCCTTGTCGTCGGCCACGTTGCCGACCGGTTCGATCGCCGTATGATAGCCAGGGTCTGCCAGACCGTGGAAGGCCTGGCGGCGGGGATGCTGGCCATCGGCAGCTTCGGCGGCTGGCTGGGCAAGGAGTGGCTCCTGGTCATCGCCTTCATCACCGGGGCCGCCCGTGCCTTCGAAGGACCGTCCATGCAGGCAATGGTGCCGGGACTGGTTCCCCCGATCCTGATCCCGCGGGCAGTCGCCTGGTCGGCAGCGGCCCTGCAGATCGCCTCCATCCTCGGCCCGGCCCTGGGCGGCCTGCTCTATGCCTTTGGCCCGACCACGGTCTATGTGACGACCTCACTCCTGTTTCTGGCCGCCGGCGTCTTCATTGCCCGCACCGGTCCCGCTCCTCCGCCTGCGGCGGGGCGGGAGCCGGTGCGCCTCGCGTCCATCTTTGCCGGTATCTCCTTCATCCGCCACCGGCCGGTCATACTGGGGGCCATCTCCCTCGATCTCTTTGCGGTTCTCCTGGGTGGCGCCACGGCACTGCTGCCGATCTATGCCCGCGACATCCTGGTGACCGGTCCGTGGGGGCTGGGGCTGCTGCGGGCCGCTCCGGGGATCGGCGCCCTGGCCATGTCGTTCCATCTGGCGCGCCGGCCGCTCCGGCGCCGGGTCGGCCGGATCATGTTCGCGGCGGTCGGGATATTCGGAGCAGCCACCATCGTCTTTGCCGTCTCGACATCGTTCCTGCTTTCGCTCGGCGTCCTGGTCATCCTCGGTGCGGCCGACGTCATCAGCGTCGTGATCCGCGCCGCGCTGGTGCAGCTCCAGACGCCGGGCGAGATGCGCGGCCGGGTGAGTGCCGTCAACTCGATGTTCATCGGCACGTCGAACCAACTCGGGGAGTTCGAGTCGGGCGCGACCGCGGCGTGGTTCGGCGTCGTTCCCGCCGTGCTGATCGGCGGTATCGGCACCATCCTGGTGGTTCTGCTCTGGATGCGCCTTTTCCCGCAACTGCTGCGGACCGAGACCCTGGAATCCTGATTTTTTGCTGCGATCTGCGGCGTTGCGGCGGATTGCGTTTTTTGAAACGCCTGGCGGGGGGACGTGCAATGAGTGAAGAGCGGAAACCAGTCGATGGAGCCGGGGTGGCGATCATGACCGTGCTCTGCGTCGTCCTGGGGCTGCATCAGGTTGCCATCAAGATGGCGGCCCCGGACATCGCCCCGATCCTGCAGATCGCGATTCGCTCGGGGCTCAGCGCGGTCTTGATCTGCATCCTGATCGCCCGGCGCAGGGAGGGGTTTTCCCTGCGCGACGGCACGCTTGTGCCAGGGATTGTGCTGGGGGTCGTGTTCTCACTGGAATTCATGTTCGTGGCCGAGGGGCTGCGGTATACCACCGCTTCCCACATGTCGGTATTCCTCTATACCGCGCCGATCTTTACCGCGTTGACGCTGCACCGGTTCCTTCCGGCGGAGCGGCTCTATCCCCTGCAATGGCTGGGGATCGGCCTTGCCTTTTGCGGTATCGTGGCGGCCTTTGCCGGGGGGATGTTCCAGGCGGACATCAACGAGCGGGTACTGCGGGGGGATGTGCTGGCAATTCTGGGGGGGATCGCCTGGGCGGGCACGACGGTGATCATCCGCTGTACCAGGCTGGCGAGCGCGCCGGCAACCAAGACCTTGTTGTATCAACTGTTGTCGGCCTTTGTCCTGCTCCATGCCTATGCCGTTGCCTCCGGCCAGGCCGCCAGGTTTTCCTTGACCACGACCGCGGTGGCCAGCGTGCTGTTTCAGGCCGTGGTGATCACCTTTGCCACCTATCTGGTCTGGTTTTCCCTGCTGCGGCGCTACAACGTCTCCCAACTCTCGGTGTTCCTGTTCATGACACCGCTGTTCGGTGTCTCCTTCGGCGTGCTCCTGCTGCATGACCCGCTGGATCCTCACTTTGTCGTGGGGGCGCTCTTGGTGCTGGCCGGAATCACCCTGGTGAGCAAACCCGATATCCGGCGCCGGAGGGCTTCCTGATCTTGGCGTTACTTCCCGAAAAATGAGAGGAGCGGCCTCTGCATGAAAAGCCGCCCCTCCCCGGATGCCCGTCGTCCACCCGACAAGGATTCAGGTTACTTGTAAAAGCCGCATCCCACGGCGAGGTCGCCGAACGGTTCCACATAGGTCATCTTCGGCTCGATCTTCTTGCTGGCGGGATTGGTCCATTTGTACTCCACCCAGCCGCCGCCTTCCTTGGCCTTATTGGCGAGTTCTTTGATGAAATACTTGCCGTCCGGGTCCTTCAGGGCGATCATGTTCTTGCCGATCAGCTTGGTATTGCCGCTGCCATGGGCCAGGGTAACCCCGCCGAAGTCATTGACGAAGATGTACAGATCCCCCTTGACGAACCTTCCCCGGGGATTGTTGAATTCCGCAAAAGCCTTCTCCTTCCCGTGTTCCTTCAGATATGCCACCGCCTTTTTGACCAGCGCCTTGGCGTCATCCTGTTTTTGCCCGGCAAAGGCGCCGGTAACGCATCCAACCAGAATCATCGTTGCCACCATCAGTTGCAAGATCCTCTTCATGCCTGTTTCTCCTCTTCTTCCGTTGGTATTTTAGAGGCTCTCCGCCCCTCCCTGAACGCCGATAAAAGACCCTGATTGCCGCTTTACCCTCCCGTGTCCCCCATGGAGAGGGGGCCGGATGCACATCGTCAGCTCAGTTTGAACTGGCATACCATCAGGCGCAAATCTTCCGCCAAGTGCGAAAGTTGTGACGTGGAGCGCGCCGATTCATGGGCGGAACTGGCGGTGTCGTGGACCACCTGGGTGATTTCCTGGATGTTTTGGCTGATCTGGGTGGTGGTGGCTGTCTGCTCCTCGGCGGCAGTGGCGATCTGGTTTACCTGCATGGTCACCTCGTTGATGCGCGTCAATATTTCCTGGAGCGCCTCGCCTGATTTGGCGGCTCTGTGCGTGCCCGACTCGACCTCCTTCACACCTTCGCCCATGGCATCCACAGCGTTGGATGTTTCGCGCTGGATCGCCTTGATCATCTCGCCGATTTCCTTGGTGGCCCTGGTTGTGCGCTCGGCCAGGGCGCGGACCTCGTCTGCGACAACCGCAAACCCGCGCCCCTGCTCGCCGGCCCTGGCCGCCTCGATGGCGGCATTCAGCGCCAGGAGGTTGGTCTGGTCGGCAATGTCCTCGATGGTGCTGATGATTTCGCCGATCTGGCTGGATTTCTGCCCAAGGATTTCCACGGTCTCGGCCGAGGTGCGGACCTGTTTCGCGATCCGCTCCATCCCCCTGACCGTCTCCTCGACGACCGTTTTACCGGAGGAGGCTGAGTGGTTGGCATCGTTCGCCCGTTGCGCGGCCAGTTGGCAGTTCCTGGCAATCTCCTGCGAGGTCATGGCCATCTCTTCTCCGGCCGTGGCTATGGTTCGTATCTGTGCCGCAACCTCCTCGGAACCCGTGGCCATCTGCTCGGAACTGGCACTGAGCTTGGTCGCCGAGGTGGCAACGGTAGCGGAGTTTTTGGACACTTCTCCAAGAATCGCGCCGAGTTTCTCCACCAGGCGATCGAAGGTGCCGGCCATCTGTCCTATCTCATCCCTGGAGTCGAGGGCGATCCTCCTGGTGAAATCTCCGGAAGCCACACCTTCGGTGATGATGACGGTCTTTCGCACCGGTCCCAGGATGATCCCCTGCACGAGTGCGCTGATGCCGAATGACAGCAGGAGCGCCACGACCAGGACCACGACGACCAGTATCCTGGTCCGTTCGAAGCTCGACATGGCGGTGCCGTACTGTTGACTGCTCAGCTTCTCTTCCAGGGACAGCAGGCTCGCAAACGCCTTGTGGATCTTCTGGTAGACCTCGTCGGCGGTGCCCATGTACATGGTCGCGGCATTCAGGTCGGTCTGTATCAGGTCGATCAGGTCGTTGGCATTTTTGTTGTAATCGTTGATGAGCCCCAAGAGTTCCTGCAACTGCTTTTTCTCGCCGGCGTCCGTCGCGGGAGCGTTCATGAGCTTGGTCAGGCTTTCGCCGGATTCTTTGAGATGGCCGAGGATGTCCTTGCCAAGTTCGCTGATCTTCTTGTCCTCGTATTTGGCGTTCACCCAGCTGAGGAGTTTGTACAGGTCTGAATGGGCCTTGGTGATCTCGGTGAACACCGGGGCGCAGGTCTGGTACGCCTTGAACCTGACGGTGTAGATGTCGTTGATGGAGGTCTTCTGGATATGGAGGCCGTTGTAGGCGACGATCCCCAAAAACAGCATGAACACGAGGCAGGTGCCCGAAGACAGCTTTAATTTTTTGGACATACTCATGTTTGTCAGGATGCTCATCATGGTGTCATCTCCCGGTGTTGACGTGAGCGGGCGGCTCCCCGAAGGTCGTCCCTCTGCAGCTTGTAGTCGATGCTGTCCATCAGCGCCAGGTACGAGGCATCGATGATGTTGTCCGAAACGCCGACCGTTCCCCAGCGTCCGGTCCTGTCACCGGACTCCACCAGAACCCGGATGACCGCGGCGGTGCCCTGTCCGTTCGGCAGTACCCGTACCTTGTAGTCGTGCAGCTTGAGGTGCTTCAGTTTTGGATAGAACTTCTCCAGGGCCTTGCGGATGGCGTTGTCCAGCGCATTGACCGGTCCATGGCCGACGGCGGCCGTGTGTTCCGTCCGGCCACCGACCTTGACGGAAACGGTTGCCTCGGAAACGGGTTTCTGTTTGTGCTCGCTCCAATCGTCCATGACCCGGTAGCCCGTTACGCTGAATCTCTTCTTGTGCTGCCCAAGGGAGCGCTTCATCAGCAGTTCGAACGAGGCCTCCGCACCTTCGAACTGGTAGCCCAGATGCTCCAGTTCCTTGGTCTTTTCCAGGATCTCCTGGGTGACGGGGTCCTTGCTGTTCAGATCGACGTTGAACTCCTTTGCCTTGGCCAGGATGTTGGATTTGCCGGACAGGTCCGAGACCAGCACGCGGGTGCCGTTGCCGACCAGTTCCGGCCTGATGTGTTCGTAGGTCTCGGGCCTCTTCACTATGGCGCTCACATGCACCCCTCCCTTGTGGGCAAAGGCCGAATTTCCCACATAGGCCTGATGCTTGTTGGGGGAGATGTTAGCCAGTTCGTCCACGTACCTGGACAACTCCCGCAGCCGCCGCAGCTGCTCGTCCGAGATGCAGCCCAGCCCCAGTTTGAGCTTGATCGCGGGTATGATGGAACAGAGATTGGCATTGCCGCAGCGCTCGCCAAAACCATTGATGGTACCCTGCACATGCACGACCCCCTGTCTGACCGCATGGAGGGAGTTGGCCACGGCGCACTCGCCGTCGTTGTGCGTGTGGATTCCCAGGGGGGTCTTGATATGTTTCTGAACCGCCTTGATGATTGCGGCGATATCATAGGGCATGTTGCCGCCGTTGGTGTCGCAGAGCACGATACAGTCGGCCCTTGCATCCTGGGCGGCCCGCAGGGTCTTGATGGCATATGCCGGATTTGCCCTGTAGCCGTCGAAGAAATGCTCGGCATCGTAGACGACCTCGGCCGCATTCTGCTTCAGGAATGCCAGGGAATCGTGGATCAGTTCCAGGTTCTCGTCCAGTGAGATTCGCAGCGCCTCACGGACGTGAAAGTCCCAGGTCTTGCCGAAGATGGTGATCACATCGGCCTTGGCGGCGATCAGGGTGCGGATGTTGTGGTCCTTGTCCGGCGTGACCCGTGCCCTGCGGGTCGAGCCGAAGGCCGCGATCTTCGCCCGTGATAGGCTTTCCTTCCTGATCTCCTTGAAAAAGGCGATATCCTTGGGATTGCTCCCCGGCCAGCCCCCTTCGATATAATGGATGCCCATCTCGTCAAGCTTGTGGGCAATGCGGATCTTGTCCTTGACCTGGAAGGAGATGTCCTCCCCCTGGGTTCCGTCGCGCAGTGTCGTGTCGTAAATCTTGATCTGTTTCATGCCGTCTCCCCACGGAACGTGAATGAAGCGCCAAGCGCCTATAATCAACCCCGCAATTCGGAAGTGCAGACCCGCTGGTCGGCCTGTCTCGCCTGGTGGATCTCCAGTAAAACGAATACCACGATGCCGGCCGCGCCGAATCCCGCGATGATGCCGAGCATGCCGGCCACGGTCCCGGGCATGATGTAGCCCGACAGGGTGGCGCCGATGCTCCCCATGACGAAATAGAGGAAACCGATTATGGCCGAAGCCGCGCCGGCGTACTGGGGCAGCGGAACCATTGCGGCGGCAATGGCATTGGGATTGGTCATTCCCAGTGCAAATGCATAGAGTGCCATCGCCAGCAACAGGGCATCGATATTCACCTGCCAGACGGCGAACAGGCCGATGAGCAGCGTGGTCACGACAGTCAGGCCGCCGCCGATCCTTATCAGGCGTACGGGGCTGACGCGCGTTGCCAGCATGCGGTTGAGGGTCGAGCCGCAGAGTTGGCCAAAGGCAACGATGGCGAACATCCAGCTGAAACCCTGGGGAGAGATTCCCAGGGTGCGAATGAAGACCGTGGAGGAATCGGCAATGAAGACAAACAGACCGGCAAAGATGAACGCCGCCGCGAAAGCATTGCCGACCGTAACCGGCTGCCGCAACACCAGCAGGTAGGAATGCAGTGCCCCGACCCGTTGCTCGCTCATTTCCGGGCGGGTTTCAGGTATGAAAACGAGGGACAGTATCAGAATGAGCGTACCTGCTGCCGGAAGCAGCGCAAATACGCCGCGCCAGCCGATTATACCGAGTACCCAGGCCCCCACGATGGGAGCGATGAGCATGGCCAGGGTCGTGACTACGGTCAGGACCGATTGTTTGGCCGCAGCGGTCGGCCGGTCGAAAATATCCCGTATGATGGCGCGGGCGATCACCGCGCCGGCACAGGCGCACAGGCCCTGAAGAAAGCGCATCGTTACGAGAATTTCGATGGACGGAGCCATGGCGCAGGCAATTCCGGTGACCACATATCCGGTCAACCCGCAGAGCAGGACGGGGCGGCGGCCGATACGGTCGGAAAGCGGACCGAGAAACAACTGTCCACCGGCAAAGCCCAGCACGAACAGCGAGAGGGTCCATTGGGCCGCGGCCCTGCCCGCGGACAGGGCGGTCGTCATCGCGGGGAGGGCCGGCAGGCTCATGTCGATCGAAAGCGCCGCCAGGGCCGTGATGGCGCCCAGCAGGGTCGTAAATAGAGGTGTGTCGGTTCTCGGTTTCATCCGCTCTTCCTGTACACGGTTTTGATGGTGTTGCGCAGCAGGTCCGTTCGAATTCGGGAGATGTCGTGGCTGCAATGGCTGATTCAATGTTTAACAGAACGTTTTTTTAGTTGAATAATTGCGTGTAATATTGCATGTAATTATGCATGTATTTTTTGGCCGTGTCAATCGGAATGTGACGCCATGGTTTTCGGGTCAGTGGGCACGGGGCCACAGTTAAGCAGTAAAACAACGATATATTGATTAGTCTGTGCGGTTCTGTATGGCATGTCTTGCACGTCGGGTTTTGAAAAAAATTCAGTTGACAATAGAATATCGCTTGCTATAGCATGACAATAT
>DAIERH010000019.1 GCA_027346925.1 Geobacter sp. | reverse complement strand
CCGCTGGCCAGGATCCTGAATCCCTGCTCCGCGGCGACCGGTACCGGGGCGGATGAGATGGCGTTGATCACCGCCAACGGCGGCGCCTGGGCGGACAGGGCGCCTTCGAAGGCCGCCAACGCCTGCGGGGGGCCCTGGACCTCGATCTCCACCCCTGCGGGGGTGTTGCGCACCCAGCCGGACAGGCCGTTGTCCCGGGCCAGGCGGAAGACAAAGGGGCGGAAGCCGACCCCCTGGACAATGCCGGAGATCAGGAATTTCAGTCGCTCTACGGTTTGTCCGTGCCCGCAGTCAGCCATTGGTACCACTGTTCCATTCCTTCTCCGGTACGGGCAGACACCTCGAAAATGGTGATGCCCGGGCTTACCCGCCGGGCGTACCGTTTGCATGTTTCCACGTCAAAGTCCAGGTGGGGCAGCAGGTCGGTCTTGTTGAGCAGCATGACCGTTGAGTTGTGGAACATGTGCGGGTACTTGAGCGGTTTGTCCTCCCCTTCGGTGACGGAGAGCACCACCACCTTGTGGTGTTCGCCCAGGTCAAAGGCGGCCGGGCAGACCAGGTTGCCCACGTTCTCGATCAGGATGACGTCGAGGTCGTCCATGTCGAAGCCCTCGGTACCGTGCATGACCATGTGGGCATCCAGGTGGCAGCCGGCTCCGGTGTTGATCTGCCTGACCGGTACGCCGGTGGCTGCGATGCGTTGGGCATCGTTGTCGGTCTGCTGGTCCCCCTCGATCACGGCGAAGCGGAACCTGCCGGCCAGGTCGCGCAATGTCCGCTCCAGCAGGGTGGTCTTGCCGGAGCCCGGGGAACTGACCAGGTTGAGCACGAAGATCCCCTTGTCCTTGAACAGGGCGCGGTTGAAGGAGGCCAGCCGGTTGTTCTTGCCCAGAATGTCCTCCTCGACGGCGATGACGGTCCGCTTGCCTTCTCCGTGATGATGGTGGTCATGGCCGTGTTCGTGATGATGGCCGTGATGATGATCGTGATCATGGCCGTGGGCGTCGCCGGGGCTGCAACCGCAGGTGGTGCACATAGGTATGTTTCCTCCCGTCCGGGTGTACTCTGTCGAACCGTATCAGGTTCCGCGCCGTTATGCAACCAGCCGGAAGCAAATAGAACGCGGATGACGCGGATTGAGGCCAAAGCTTTTTTCTGTCGGTGCATCCGTGAAAATCCGTTAGATCGGATTTGATCTGCGTTCCGTTGTCTTTGGCGTTTTGTTTATACACCGCTGAACTGTAGTTGGTACAGCCGGAAATAGAAGCCCTCCGCCCGCATAAGTTCCTGGTGCGTCCCCTCCTCCATCTTGCGGCCGCGGTGAATGATCACGATCCGGTCCGCATCCTGGATGGTGGAGAGGCGATGGGCGATCACCAGCGAGGTGCGCCCCTGCATCAGCCCTTTCAGTCCTTCCTGGATCATCTGCTCCGAGGCGCTGTCCACGCTGGCGGTAGCCTCGTCCAGGACGAGGATCTCGGGATCAAAGGCCACGGCCCGCGCAAAGGAGATGAGCTGTTTTTCCCCTACCGAAAAATTGCCGCCCCGTTCCCGCACCTCTTCGGCGTAACCGGCCGGGAGACGCTCGATGAAACGGTCGGCCCCAACCGTGGCGGCCGCTTGGCGCACGCGTTGGCGGGCCTCCTCGTCGCCAAGGCAGATGTTGAACTCGATGCTGCCCGCAAAGAGGCAGGGGTCCTGCAAAACAACGCCTATGCGCCGGCGCAGTTCCGTGGTGGACATGCCGCGCACATCCGTGCCGTCGATGAGGATGCTGCCGCTGTCGATCTCGTAGAGACGGGTCAGGAGCCGTGTAATGGTGGTCTTGCCGCCGCCGCTCTCTCCCACCAGCGCCACCCGCTCACCCCGCCGGATGGAGAGGCTGAAGTCTTCAAGGGCATTTTCGCTGTCGCGATAGGCAAACGAGATGTGGCGGAACTCGATAAGGGGGACTCCCCCCTCCCTTGACGGGAGGGGGCTAGGGGGGGGGTGAAGACTGGAGTCGCACGTGCCCTCGCCGGATTCACCCCCACCCCATCCCTCCCCCGTCAAGGGGGAGGGGACTCTGTTCCCGATCACCGTCGGCGTGTCTAGCAGTGCAAAGATACGCTCCAGGGCTGCCATGGCCCCTTGCATGACCGAGTATTTGGCCGACAGGTCCCGGATGGGGGTGAAGAACTTCTCGATGTACTGGATAAAGGCCACCAGCACGCCGAAGGTGAGCGCCCCCCGGGTGATCTCGCCTCCTCCATACCAGATCAAGAGGGCGATCGCCACCGAGGAGAGTGCCTCGACGATGGCATACAGGGCCGCATCCCAGAAGATGACCGGCATGTTGGCGTCCCGGTAGGAGGCATTCAGCTCGCGGAAACGCCGCTGCTCGTCCCGTTGGCGGTTGAATGCCTGGATGATAGCCATGCCGCCGATACTCTCGGCAAGGAACGAATTAAGCCGGCCCAGGCGCGAGCGCACCTCGCGGAACGACTGGCGCATGCGGCGGCGGAATGCCCATGCCACGTAGAACAAGAGGGGCAGGATGGAAAAGGTTACCAGGGACAGCTTCGGGTTCATCCAGATCATGACCGAGACAATGCCCACCAGGAGCAGGATGTCGCCCACGATGGTTATGATGCCGGCGGCGAACATCTCGCCCAGCACCTCCACATCGCTGGTCAGGCGGGTGACCACGCCGCCGACCGGCGTGCGGTCGAACCAGATGGCCGGCAGGCGTATCACATGCCGGTAGAGTTCGGCACGCATATCGGTCATCACCCGCTGACCCACGGACTGGAGCAGGTACACCTGCAGGAAGGTGAACAGCGATTCACACAACAGCACCATCAGGAACAAGAGTGCCACGCCCTCCAGTCCCGCCAGCCTCCCGGTGGTGATATGGCCGTCGATTGCCAGCTTGATGATCCAGGGTTGGGCCAGCCGGCACGCGGCGATCAGCGGGAGCGTGACCAGCACGGTGGCGATGGCTGGGCGGTAGGGCGCCACGTGGCGTGCAAAGCGCGAGAGAATTCGCGTGTCGTAGGCCTTGCCCCTGATCTCCTCTTCATAGATTCCGCCGTGACGCATGGCAACTCCCAGCTTGGATTGGTGCCACGATACCAGATTCGAGCCGGGATGGGAACGATGTCTGTCGGGCGGTTTGATTTGCAGCATCAGCCGGTGAAAAATTATTCTTGATTTTTTTAGTGCGGGTCGGTATCTTTTTTAAAATACCATGTAACTGCATAAACAACATACCAAAAGATAGACGATACTACTCAACCATCCGCAAGGATGGGACGGAAAGCCTACAGGGTCTCACCGAGACAGCCGGGTTGCCGAAATATCACACGATATCCGGCCCCGGCTGTTTTACTGCCGTAGGGGGATACGGGAAGAAGAGATCTCGATGAGGAGGAACATCAATGAAGCAACACCTGACCTGGAGACTCGCCGCCATCCTGACGCTCACCGCATCGGCCGCCTATGCCGGCAATGTCGGCATAGACCTGAACGTGCACCTGGGCGATCAACCCCGGACGGTCATCGTCCCCGGACCGGTTTCACCGCCACCACCGCCGTATGTGAGCATCGGAGAGGACGTCCATTTCATCCTTCCCGGCGCGCTGGGGTTTTACGTGGCGGTTGGTGTGCCGTACGACCTGTTCTACACGAACAACAGCTACTACCTCTTCCGTGACGGAAGCTGGCTCAGGGCACCGAGCAGCCGGGGGCCATGGGTGATCATGAGCCGCCGCGACCTCCCGCCGCTTCTCCGCAGGCAACGGATCGAGAGGATACGCGCATACCGTAACGCAGAGTACGAAATCTACCGCCGCGACCGGGAACACTACCACGGCAGGCACTTCATGACCGCCAGGGACGAGTGGAAAGAGCGGCGTAACGACGAGAGGGAACGGTGGAAGGAAGAAAAACGGGCGGAGAAGGAAGAACGCTGGCAACGCCGGGGCGAACGGCATGAAAGGGACTGAACCTCCTTGGTTTTCCATGTGAAGAAAAAGTGCCCGCTTGCGTGCTCCCTTGCCTGCCTGCTTGCGTCGTGCCTGCTCTCGGCATGCAGCACCGCATATCATACGCGGGTCTCCGATACGCCGGACAGCCGCAGGCTGAAGGGGTGGCAGCGGCCCTACGAGGTCAACGGCGAGCGGTATGAACCGCTCCTGAGCCATGAGGGGTTTGTCCAGGAGGGACTGGCCAGCTGGTACGGCGCCGACTTCCACGGCAAGCGCACCAGCAACGGCGAGACCTACGACATGTACGCGCTGACCGCCGCCCACAAGACCCTGCCGCTGGGGGTATACGTCAAGGCACGCAACAAGAGGAACGGCAAAGAGGTCATTGTCCGGATCAACGACCGGGGACCGTTCGTGAAGGAGCGGATCATCGACCTTTCCTACGCGGCGGCGCGGCAATTGGGGATCGCCGACACGGGGACCGCGCCGGTGCGGATCGAGGCTTTGGGCTATCGCGGCGATAACGGTTCGGGCAGTATGGCCTACCGGCCGCCGGCCAGCTATGACACCGGCAGCTACGGTGTTCAGGTGGCCGCCTTTACGGACAGCAACAATGCCCGGCGTATGGCGGACCTGTTAAAGCGGCGTTACGGCGTCAGCAACATCCAGGAGGCAGAGGTGAAGGGCCGTCTTTTTTTTCGGGTACGGGTCGGCAGGTATGAATCCCTGAAAAAGGCGGAAGAGGCACGTGGCGGATTCGAGCGGAGCGGCTATCCTGGCAGCTTTGTGGTAGCGCTGGATTAGGATTGTGTGACGCCCATCACGGCGGCGCCTCAAAGCTGCCGAAGACGGGGATGTCCCCCACCTCGCCCCTGAACCGGGGCGGGGCCTCGACCGGCCAGTAATAGTAGCTGAAGCGAATCCGCTCGGGTTGCGTACCGGGGGGGAGACGGAACTCCATTTGGAACGGCTCGGGCTTGCCGGGCGCCAGGTAGGTGGGGAAATCGTCGTAGGTCTGCCGGACGAAGACCTTCTCGTCGCGGTCCACGAGCCGGGCGGTCAGTTCCATGTCCCACAGGTAGTCCGAGCGCAGGTTATTGACCGTTCCGGCCAGACGGAGAACGCCGTCACCCTGCCGCTCCGAACGCCAGGTGATCTCCAGGTCATAATAGCGGAAGTGGTGGCCGGAATAGGGGGGATTGGTGTCCAACTCCTTGTGGTAACTGGCACACCCGGCGGCCGTGAGCACAAGCAGCATTGCAATAATACATTTTCGTACCATGTTGGTCCCCTCCGCTACTACGAATATAATCCAGTATACGTTGGATCAGTGCAAACGGCAACCCGGCATGTGTTCGAGCAGGGGGCTTTCCCGTGTTTTGTCCTCCCATGGCATGAATAATGGGTTGGCATGCATTCCCGCGGATTTGTACTATACTTTCTGCCATGGAACTCTCGGCAAACGCACTCACGGTCCTGAAGGCCCGTTACCTGTTGAAGGACGAACAAGGCAGGGTCATGGAGTCTCCCCGCGAGATGTTCGGGCGCATCGCCCGCTCCATCGCCGCGGTTGAAGGGCTGTACGGTGGCAACGCCGCCGCCTGTGAGGAGCGTTTTTTCGATCTTATCTCATCGTTGCGGTTTCTGCCCAACTCCCCCACCATCATGAATGCCGGAAAACCCCAGGGACAGTTGGCCGCCTGCTTCGTGCTCCCGGTCGAGGATTCCATGCGGAGCATCTTCGACACCCTGAAAAACGCGGCCCTTATCCTGCAAAGCGGCGGCGGCACCGGTTTTTCCTTTTCCCGCCTGCGGCCACGGGAAGATATCGTCCGTTCCACCGGGGGGATTGCCAGCGGGCCGGTCTCGTTCATGCGGATCTACAACATGGCCACCGACGTGATCAAGCAGGGCGGGGCGCGACGCGGCGCCAACATGGGAATACTGCGCATCGACCATCCGGACATCCTCGAATTCATCCGCGTCAAGCGCAGCGTCGCCGAGTTGGCCAACTTCAATATCTCGGTGGCCATAACCGATGCCTTCATGGAGGCCCTCAAAGGGGATGGGGAGTATGGTCTGGTCAACCCACGCTCGGGCCGGGAGGCCGGCAGGCTGCGGGCGCGGGAGGTCTTCGACGAGATCGTGGAAAGCGCCTGGGAGACCGGCGATCCGGGGATCGTCTTTATCGACCGCATCAACCGCGCCAATCCCACGCCGCATATCGGTGCATTCGAAAGCACCAACCCGTGCGGTGAACAGCCATTGCTTCCCTATGAGGCGTGCGTGCTCGGTTCCATCAACCTGGCCTCGTATGTGAAGAACGGAGAGTTGGATTATCACGCCCTGGGTGATGACATCGACCTGGCAGTGCGCTTTCTGGACAACACCATCGATGCCAACAGCTATCCCCTGCCGGCCATCGAGGCGATGCACAAGGGAAACCGCAAGATCGGCCTGGGTGTGATGGGCTGGGCCGACCTGTTGATCCTGCTCGGTCTGCCCTACAATCACCGTTCTTCATTTGAGTTGGCCCGCAGGGTGATGCGCTTCATCAGCGAGCGCTCGCGCCGTGCCTCTGCGGCCTTGGCCGAGCAGCGCGGGGCATTTCCAAATTTTGCCGGTTCCATTTACAATCGGTCGGGTATGCCGCGGGTCAGAAACGCCACCACCACCACCATTGCCCCCACCGGTACGCTGGCAACGATTGCCGATTGCTCCAGCGGCATCGAGCCGCTCTTTGCCCTCGCCTACAAGCGCCTGGTGCTCGACACGACGCTGGAGGAGGTCAACAGGTATTTCCTGAACACGGCGCGGGAACAGGGGTTCTACACGGAAGAGCTGATGCGCGAGGTTCTAAGAAGGGGAAAGCTGAAGGGAATCGCCGGGATTCCCCCGGGGGTGCGGCGCCTGTTCAGGACCGCCCTCGAAATCCCGCCGGAGGACCATATCGCGATGCAGGCCGCGTTCCAGGAGTTTACCGACAATGCGGTCTCCAAGACCATCAACCTCCCCCCCAGGGCGGGCAAGGACACGGTGGCGCGGGCGTACCTGCTGGCCTTTGAAAAGGGTCTCAAGGGGATCACGGTCTTTCGCTACGGCGCCAAACGGGGGACGCTGGTCAGGTTCGCGGACGTGGATTGAGACCGGTCATGCCGGGTGTTCGGAAGGATGATTGGCCGGCGGTTTACTGTTCCTCCACCAGCTTCCAGGTCAGGTCGGGGTTGTAGGCCTTCATCCGGCGGGCGATTTCCTGAGTTTTCGGTCCCAGGTTCTTCTGGTACACCCGGCCGCGCTGGTTGACGATAAAGGTCATCACCCCCGAAATCCCCCAGCGGGCGGGATAGGCGACCAGGGCGTAGCCCCCTACCATATTGCCGTTGATCACGTACTTGAACTTTCCCCCGGAAGCGCTCGGACCCTGCTGTTTGAGGATGCGGAAATAGTAGCCGTGGAAGGGACGGGGACCTTTTTCGCCCGGCTTGCGCTGCTGCATGTAACCCTCTTCCTTGGCCTTGGCGACCAGCGGGCCAAGCGGACTCTCTTTCGCGCCGGCCGGCGTCGGCCAGTAGAGGCCGTCTCTCCTGCCGGGCGTACTGATCATGCGCTGGGCATACTTGGGGATCTGGTCGCCGTCCGGTTCCGGCATGGTGTAATATTCCCGCTGTGCATCCACATAGGCCCGGCAGGCCTTGATGGCCAGCAGTTCGTTGTGGCCGATGCGGCGGTTGATGATTTCCTCGCGGCCCGCCTCGGTGTCAAACAGCCATGCGCCTCCCTTGTTGACGATCGGTACGGGAAAAGGCCATTTTTTAGCGCCGATGAGCAGGGTCGCCTTTGCCCCGTCCTCCTTTACAAGCTCCACTCCTTCAGCCACGTGGTGGGAAAAACGCTCGAATTCCTCGGCCTGCTCCACCGGATCGCCCGGTTCGAGCTCACTGGCGACTGGCCCGAAGATCGCCCTCAGGGCGCCATGGTCCTTTGCCCGGACAGCGCCGACCAGCGCCTGACGGGCCTCTTCGGCCGAGGAAAATGTGCGTTGGGCCGGAGCAGGTTGTGCGGCAAGGGCGCCGGCCTGCAATGCGGCCATCATCAACAGCATGGCTGCGATGCGACACCATACCCTGCCATGGTAAACGATGCTGCGCATATGGTTCGTCATGCCTGGAGTTCCTTTCCTGAGTACAGTTTACAGCGGGTGCGCAGCTGCGGAGGCCATGCTAACGTTGCGGCCGTTGCCCTCCGCCACCGTGACCGGCGGGCGCCGTCGTGGATTGTCTGCCACCGGACGTCCCTTGCCGTTGAGCCGGGGCAGGGGGGCGGCCGGGGGGTGCCTGCCGGGGGGGGGATTGACGGATGTTTTGACGGCTGGACTGCCCGCGTTCGCGGTACGTCTTGGCCTCGCCCCTGCTGCCGTAGCCACCGTAACCGGCAAACGGCGCGGGTTGTGTACCCTGCGGCTGCCGGCCACGGTAGAGATCCCTGTTGTCCGGAAGTTGCGGACGACGGGTCGCGGTTGCGGCCGGCCGGGGGAATTGGGCAGGCGGAGCGGGCTGTCGCACGGTGGGGCGTGGCGGCATCCCCTGTCCGGCGCTTTGACCGCGCGGTCGCTGCCCCCGTCCGCCGGGCGCCGGCAGGACTCCGCGCTCTCGGCGCAGTTGCACGTTGCGGCGGAGGTCTTCGCGGAAGCGGAGCGTGTCGTGCTGCATCACCCTGCGGTTGATGGTGGTGGTCCTGTAGATATTGTTGATGTAGATGTGTCCCCGGTCATGGACGTAGGGTCGGGCACGGCCGATCCAGCCGCCGCCGCGCCAGCCATGGTAATAGACCCGGTGCCGACCCCAGTCGCAATCCCGGTTGAGCCAGATGCCGAGGGTAAACCCGGTGCCGAAGGTGACAAACCCGTAGGAGGGGTAGGCGGGCTCCACGTACACCACCAGGGGGTCGTACTGGGGAACGTATATCACGTCGGGCGCTGCCGGGACGATACTGACGGTCCCTCCTTCATCGATTACCTGTTGCTGTGGTGTGGAAACCAGGTTGCCTGCCGCCTGCGCCTCGTCCCGCAGGCGCTGGATGGCATCCATGACATCCTGCTCCTGGCTGGCGAAGGCCTGGCCAAGGGATACACTCCAGTCGTATTTCTGGTCCATCATGAACAGCACATCCGGGTAATGGGCCACTGCCTTGACGCTCACATCCCAGGGCTGGTCATCGATCGGGGCCGATCTGCCGTACTGCCTGACATAGCGCGCCGCCTCGTCGATCTGATCGATAAAGGTCGCTGCGGGCAGAATCTGGGCGATCAGGGGGTCGGGATAGAGCGCGATGGGGGCCAGCAGGTCATCCAACTCATCCGGCGTGAACAGGTCGTTGCCGGGCTGCATTTCTTCGTACGTCCCCTGCTGGTCGTCATTATCGGCCCACGTTGTCCGCCCCGGGGCAAGACCCACGGCAAGGAGCGCAGCTGTTATCGTGATCAGGATAGTTTTCATTGCCATCTCCATGCTGCCGCACCCGTCGATTGGCTTTCCGTTGCAGTTTACCAGAAATCATCGGAGTGGCAAACACCCCCTGTCGAGCCTTGGGATTAGGGCATGCCCAGGCAACAGATTCGTGCTTGCAAACAGGTGATTCCTTGCCATACTTTATACAGATGAGATGTACTCTTCGCCTTTGGCGTGAAAGGAGGATCGTTATGAGATGCCCTGTGTGCAAAAACCACAAACAGGTGGATATTACACTGCGTTCGAGCGGCTTTGACGAAGGCATCACCGAATGCAGTATCTGCGGCACGGTCTGGTCGGTCAACCATGGTGTGACCGAGATCATCAGGGACCCACAGGAAAAATCCTTTCTGGAGGCGCAATCGGAATGCGTCGAGGGGGATGATTACAGTCTGCCGGGAAACGGAAGTTAAGTTGGCGGTGCTCACTCGATTACCCAATACCATGTCTATGGTGTACTTTATCCGCCTCGAACGGACAGTTATACGTAGGGATATCGCACGACGGCGGGGCTATGTCAGGGCTGCTCCGGATATAGCCTTTCCCTGCAGTTGCGGGCCTTGCGTTCAGAGGTGATTTTCGCGAACTTTTCTCGCTGCTCGGGTCTCAAAACCGCGTTGATCCGTTCTTGGCCCTGTTCGAGCAAGGCCTCGATATGAGGGCGCATTTGTCCCTTCATGGCGCTCACGGCGGAATGGGTTTCTTGCACGATGTCCCTGACCTGGCCCTGCTGCCTGCTGTCCAGGTCGAGTTCCCTGGTGAGGCGCTTTACGATGTGTTCCTCCCGTGCCGCGGGACCGCCGCTGATGAACGCCTCCAGGCGGGCCAGGTGGACCATGTGTGTCACCAGGGCACCACTGGCAGCGCCCAGAAGGAAGACTAACAGTATCCCCAGTATGGCCGTGGCATTTTTCGGCATAAATTTCATTCTCCCGTCAGGCAATTCGAGGCCAGATACTCTTCATGGCTGTTGGTGATGGCCGCGAACAGGTCATGTGAACCGGCTGGCTGGAAACTTATGGTGCAGACCGCAATGGTTGTGGCGATGACGGCAAAGGCCGGGATCATGCGCCAAACCAGCGCATACCACGGTATTCCCGCTCTCCGCCGCTCCCGAATCCTGGCCATGAGCCTGGTTTCGAAATTCAACTCCAGGCCCGATGTATCGGGTCGCCTGTTCCGCGCCTCCGCAAAGAGCTTGTCGAGTCTTTCGTCAATGTCAGCGCTCATCGTTCTTCTCCACTATCCGTTTTAATGCCAGCCTGGCGCGGTAAGCCCGTACCTTTACGTTTGCCGTGCTCCATCCGGTCATTCCGGCGATCTCGCTCACCGAGTACCCCTCCAGTTCCAGCAGGGTGATCACCAGTTTCTCCTGGGGACTCAACTGCTCCATGGCCCAGGCCAGCAAATCTCGCGCCTGGCGCGCCTCCTGGCGTGCCTCGGCGCTATGATCACGTACCTCCATCGCCTGTTCATCCAGGGATGTGTGCCGGTAGGCATGCCGTTTCCTGCGCAACGCATCATGGCATGCGTGAACCGCAATCCGCGTCAACCAGTGTTCGAAAGGGGCATCGCGGCGGAACCCCCCCAGGTTTTCATAGACCTTGATGAACACCTCCTGGCAGATATCCTCCAGTTCGTCGTTATCCCGGGCGAAGCGTGCCGCAAGGGAGAAGACACGACGTTTGTATCTCGTCACGAGTTGGGCGAATGCCCCGTTATCGCCCGCAAGAGTCGCTTTGACGAGGTGCTCGTCGGAAGGTTCATGTGGCGTCCTGTCCACGTCCAACTTATTTATCCCGCTCGATCCGCCTGATGGCACGGGAAAGCATCCGGTTACGCTTACCGTCCATCCCTGCCTGGAATTCCTTGAGTTTCAGTGTCTGTTCCGGGGTCAGCAGCTTGCGTACCTCCTGGCCCACGCGGGCTCGCTGCACAGCCAGGTCGGCCTGAATTGCCGCAACCTTGGCCGATTGCGCCCGGATGGCGGCCTCATCGAGGGCATCGGCCTGGATCAGCGCCCGCAGGGCGCGGCGCTCGGCCATGAATTGTTTCAGCAGAGGCAGGAATTGTGCCCCGTCCTTCCGAAGGATCGCCTTGATGTCCTGTTGCTGTTGTGCTGAAAGGCCCAACTCCGTGGACATCCTGTTGAAGCGCGGACCTGCCATGGGCAGACCCTCCTCGCCCGTGAAGGCGGATACGCCGGCGGGTGCGAGGCTTACGGCGGTGACGAGTACCACGGCGGCTGCCAGATTTTTGAAGATTGTTCTCATGGTATTCCTTTCTGGTAGCGTGGTGCTTTGTTATTAAAGACGAAGCCGGCTTGGCAAAGGTTACAGTGAACCAAGTATAAAGCAATACGTCACAAGAATATAGCGGGAGATTTCGCTTGAAGCGGCACACCATTTTTCGTACTATCGTGCTCCACGATCAATTATCCGCACGAGGAGGTCATCATGTTGAAAAATCTGTGCGCCGTGGCAGCCCTGGTCGTCTGCATGACGCTGGCCGTCACTGCCGAGGCCAGGAACCCGCTGGTGCTCATGGAGACCAGTATGGGCAACGTGAAGTTGGAACTGTTCGAGGAGGAGGCGCCCATCAGCGTCAAGAATTTCCTGGCCTATGTCAACAGCGGCTTTTACAGCGGCACTATCTTTCACCGGGTCATCAACGGCTTCATGATCCAGGGGGGCGGCTTCGGTACCGATTTCATGCAGAAGCAGACCAATGCACCCATTAAGAACGAGGCTGCAAACGGACTCAAAAATCTGCGCGGAACCATCGCCATGGCGCGCACCGGCGCCCCGGACAGCGCCACCTCCCAGTTCTTCATCAACGTGGTGAACAACGACATGCTCAATCGCCCCAGCCCGGACGGCTACGGCTATGCCGTTTTCGGTAAGGTGGTTGAGGGGATGAACGTGGTTGACCGGATCAAGGCGGTCAAAACCGGCTTTGCCCACGGCATGGCCGATGTGCCCGCGCAGCAGGTGGTGATCAAATCCATCAAGGTGCTGAAGTAACCGTCGCAGCGAAAGAAGGCTGAATACCGGCATCCATGGGATAACAGTTGGTAGCCGGCAGAAAACTGGAGGGATTATGAGCACAGCCGAAGAACTGGTGACCTGGACCCATGAACAAAAATGCCAGAAGGCGGTGGAGGCGCTGGGTTTGAACGGTTTTAGCGCGATCTACTGCCCCACGCCGCGGGATGCTTTCGAGTACATTGTGAACGAGGCGGCCGATGCCCGGAGTGTCGGGTTCGGTGGCTCCATGACTATTGCCGGCCTGGGGGTGGAGGCCTGTCTGCGGGAACAGGGCAAGGAGATCCTCAACCACGGCAATTACTCCCTGTCGATCGAGGAACGGCTGGCAATCATGCGTCGCCAGCTGACCTGCGACCTGTTTCTCTGCGGCTGCAATGCCTTGACACTGAATGGTGAACTGGTCAACATCGACGCCACCGGCAACCGGGCAGCGGCCATGTTCTTCGGCCCTGCCAAGGTAATCGTGGTGGCCGGGCGCAACAAGCTGGTTGACGGCACCCCCCAGGATGCCATACGGCGCGTCAAGGCCTGGGCCTCTCCCCCCAACGCCAAGCGCTTGAACTTCAACACCCCCTGCGCCCGCACCGGCTTTTGCAGCAACTGCAACTCTCCAGACCGCATCTGCCGCGTGACCACCGTCATTGACCGCAAGCCGCGCATGACCGACCTGCGGGTGCTGGTGGTGAACGAGGACCTGGGGTTTTAACCGCGCCTGGGGGGCTGTCGTCTGCCAGATTGCCGCAACCCGGCAGGCCAGGCCCCCCTGTGATGGGACATTCGGAACGTGACCGTATTCCTCACAGCCTTTCTGGACTTCTTCTTTCCACCGCTCTGCCACGTCTGCCGTACCTTTATCCCCGATGCCGGGGTGCTGCACATCTGTCCGTCGTGCCGGGAACAGATGCCGCCCGTGGGGCATCCGCTCTGCCCGGTCTGCGGCATCCCGTTCCAGGGAGCAGGTACGGATCACCCCTGCGGCAACTGCATCAAGGATTTGCCCGCTTTCGACGCCGCCCGCGCCGCCCTGCTGTACGAAGGGCACAGCCGCGACCTTATTCATGCCTTCAAATACCGTAACAAGACCCATCTGCGCCGCCCCCTGGCGCTCTTGGCGGCAGAAGGACTGACGGAATTCGTCATGTCCCGCGCGCCTGACCTGATCGCGCCGGTGCCGCTGCACGTCAGGCGCCTGCGAAGCCGCGGCTTCAACCAAGCGGTGCTGTTGGGGGAGTTGCTGGCGCGGCGGTGGCGACTCCCGCTGGCCAGGCGCGCCTTGGTACGCATACGCTGGACCGAGCCCCAGATCAATCTGGCTGCCCATGAACGGCGCGATAATGTCAAAGGGGCGTTTTGCGTGAGAGATCCTGCCGTGGTAGCGGGAAAACGGGTGTTGCTGCTGGATGATGTCCTCACCACCGGCAGCACGGCTGAGGAGTGTTCACGGGTGCTGAAACTGGCTGGCGCGGCTGAGGTGACGGTCATCACCGTGGCACGGGCCGTGACATGATGTCAGCGGATTTTTGGTGTAGAATCATGGGGGTGTAAGCCGTATTTTCTTGACAGCATAGGTGTGTTATAGTATTTGTATTCGGATTCCTCACTACCGCAAGGGGGCATGACATGCGTCTGACAACCAAGAGCCGCTACGGACTTCGCGCCCTGTTCGACATTGCCTACAATTGCGGCTCCATGCCGGCCCAGATTCAGGATATCTCGCGTCGCCAGCAGATTTCCCCCCGCTACCTGGAACAGATCTTTCAAAACCTCAAACGGGCCGGCATCCTCAAGAGCAAGCGTGGCCCCCAGGGAGGCTACTGCCTGGCCAGGAAACCGGAGGAGATCACGGTGCTGGAAATTCTGAACGCGACCGAGCAGGATACGCTCCTGTCGGATTGCAGCGGCACCACGAAAAAGAAGCCAAAGCGCAAGCTTGATTGCCCCTTCGAGGGCAACTGCGTCACGCAGATGGTGTGGCATGAGGCCAGTGAACTCCTCAACACGCTTTTTGCCGGCATGACCCTGCAAACTCTCTGTCAGCGCGGACAGGAGTTGGGGGTCAAGAAGGAACAAGACCACCGCTTCATGTACTACATCTAGGGAGTGCGGCTTTTGACTCGGCCAAGACCGCCCCTTCGCGGTCCAATTCGCACTGCGAATAGTCCGCGATAATCGGTCTTGGGAACGGCTTCATGCGACGTACTGTAAGTCACGTCTCCTCGCCATTCCTCGATTTTCTTGACCTTGCGAAAAATCCACGCTCCCGCAATCCAATCCATGGGAACAAGCCATGCCCGTTGAAATCAGCGACACCACCCTTGGACAGATCGGCAACACCCACCTGGTGAGGCTCGGCAGGATAACCGAAGCGGATAGCGCGAGCATCTACGCCAAGATCGAGGCCACGAACCCCGGCGGCAGCGTCAAGGACCGTATTGCCCTGGCCATGATCGAGGCTGCCGAGCACGACGGCCGCATCAAGCCGGGAGATACCATTATCGAGCCCACCAGCGGCAACACCGGGATAGGGCTGGCCCTGGTCTGCGCCGTCAAGGGCTACCGGCTGGTGCTGACCATGCCTGAAACCATGAGTCTGGAACGGCGGCGCCTGCTCCTGGCATACGGCGCCGAACTTGTCCTGACCCCCGGTAATCAGGGGATGAAAGGGGCTGTCCAACAGGCCGAAGAGATGGCTGAAAAGAACGGATGGCTGCTGCCGCAGCAGTTCAAGAATCCGGCCAACCCCGAAATACACCGCCGCACAACCGGCCCGGAGATCATCAGAGCCATGCAGGGGCGCTCGATCGACGGATTCGTTGCCGGCGTCGGAACCGGCGGCACCATCACCGGTACGGGAGAGGCACTCCGTTCCCATAACCCGGCCATTCATATCGCGGCAGTGGAACCGGCCGGCTCGGCGGTGCTTTCGGGGGGGATGCCGGGGCCCCACGGGATCCAGGGCATAGGCGCCGGCTTTATCCCCGAGGTGCTCGATAGCTCGGTGTATGACGAGGTCATTGCCGTACACGATGAGGAGGCCTTTGCCTGTAGCCGGCGGCTTGCCCGTGAAGAAGGGCTTTTGTGCGGCATTTCCTGCGGGGCGGCCCTGACAGGTGCGTTGCGGGTGGCGCTCAGGCTCGGGACCGGACGGAACGTGGTGGTTATCCTGCCTGATTCCGGGGAGCGGTACCTGTCCACGGGACTGTTCGATTAGGGGGGCTGTACCAAAAAAATGATGTGCCGATACGCCCCGACAAGGGACGTTCGTGTTTGCGGGTACGGATCGTTACATGCGGGTAACGAACCGCTGGATGGCCTGCCCTATGGCATCGGGCGCGGGTGGGCAGCCGGGGATGAAGGCATCGACGGCAATGACGTGGTGCAGCGGTAGCACGATCTCCCCCAGGGCCGGAACATCCGGGGTGAAGCCACCGGGTTGGGGGTAGACACGGTTGAGCGTTGCCGCTTTTCCGCGCGGATTGCGCAGGGCGGCCACATTGCCGTTCACGGCGCAATCCCCCAGGCTCACCACGAAGGCCGTCCGCTCCCTGATGACCTCTGCCATCTCCCGATTGTCCCCGCTGCCCACCGCACCTTCCACCAGGCAAAGATCCACCCCGTGGGGGTACTGCTTGATATCCGCCAACGGCGAGTAGACCAGATCGCACCGTTCGAACAACTCCAGCAGCCCGGCGTGCAGGTTGAGGAGGCCCATGTGGCAGCCGGAGCAGCCGGAAAGCCAGGCAGTTGCCAGCCTGATCCGTTGCTTCATGGCTCACCCCGTTTGCGCCATTCCACCAGCCGCTCCAGGCAGATGGTCCCCTTGCGGGTGGCAACGGCCCCCTTCTCGAACAGCGCGCCGGTGGGGCAGGCCTGGACGCACTTGCCGCAGCCGGTGCACGTGGCGCTCTCCCCCCACGGTTCCGCCAGATCGCTGATAATCCGGCTGGCCGCCCCCCGGCCGCCCACATCCCAGGTGTGGGCCCCCTCGATCTCGTTGCAGACGCGCACACAGCGCCGGCAAAGGATACAGCGGTTGTGGTCCATGCCGAAACGCTCGTGGCTGATGTCCACGCTGGCCAGGGGCGAGATGAAGCCGTAGCGCACATGGTCGATGCCGAGGTACGTGGCAAGGGTTTGCAGTTCGCAGTTGCCGTTCATCACGCAGACCGCGCAGGTATGGTTGCGCTCCGCCAGGAGCAGTTCAACGATCATTCTTCGCGCCGCGGCCAGGCGTTCGGAATCGGTCGTCACCACCATCCCCTGCTCGGCTCTGGTTGTGCAGGAGGGCACTGGCCGGGGGCGTCCCTCGACTTCGACGATGCAGACCCGGCAGCCGCCCAGCGGTGTAAGTCCCTCCAGGTTGCACAGGGTGGGGATGGCGATGCCGTGGGAACGCGCCGCTTGCAGGATGGTTTGTCCGCGCCCGGCACGTACGGCCCGGCCGTCGATGGTCAGGGTAAGCCGTGGCATGGACTGTCCTCCCGTTCGCAGACATTGCTGGGACAACGCCCGCCGCGGATGTGGGCCTCGTACTCTTCCCGGAACCACCGCAGGGTGCCGAGCACCGGGTTGGGCGCGGCCATGCCCAGGCCGCACAGGCTGGCGTCCCGCATCAGCAGGCAGAGTTCCTCCAGCCGGTCCAGATCGGCCAGATCGGCATCCCCGCCACAAATCCGCTCCAGCAGGCGGCTGACCTGCTGTGTTCCCGCCCGGCAGGGGGCGCATTTCCCGCAACTCTCGTCCTGGCAGAAGTTCATGAAAAAGCGGGCCACATCCGGCATGCAGCGTTGGTCGTTCATGACGATCATGCCGCCCGACCCCATGATGGAGCCAAGTGCTGTCAGGCTCTCGTAGTCCACCGGGGTGTCCAGGTGGCCCTCGGGGATGCAGCCGCCGCTGGCGCCCCCGGTCTGGGCCGCCTTGAAGGTGCCTCCCGTGACGCCTCCGGCCATTTCCACCAGGTGCCGCAGGGGGGTGCCGAGCGCTACCTCAAGCACCCCGACGGTGTCAACATCGCCGGAGATGGAGAAAACCTTGGTGCCGCTGTTGCCAGGGCTGCCAATGGCCTTGAACCAGGCGGAGCCGTTGCGAATGAGCGGTGCGATGCAACCGTAGGTCTCAACGTTGTTGATCAGGGTGGAGCGGCCCCACAGGCCGTGCTGGGCCGGGTAGGGGGGGCGGATGACCGGCTGGCCGCGACGTCCCATGATGGAGGCCATCAGCGCGGTCTCCTCGCCGCAGACAAAGGCTCCGGCCCCGATGCGCACCCGGATGGTTAACGAAAAACCTCTCCCCAGGATGCGCCGACCCAGCAGCCCAGCCTGTTCCGCCTCGGCAATGGCCCTCCGCAACCGGGCCGCCGCCAGGGGATATTCGCCCCGCACGTAGACGAAGCCCACTTCCGCGCCCACGGCATAGGCGGCAATGGCCATGCCCTCCAGCAGGCGGTGCGGATCCGACTCCATGAGGGTGCGGTCCATGAAGGCCCCCGGGTCCCCTTCGTCGGCGTTGCAGATCACGTACTTCTGGGTCCCCTGGGCCTTGGCCACGGTCGTCCACTTCAGGCCCGTGGGGAATCCGGCGCCGCCGCGCCCCCGCAGCCCGCTGGCCGAAACCTCGGCGCAGACCTCTTCCGGAGTCAAATGGACGATAGCCTGGGCCAATGCCGACCATCCGCCAACTGCCAGGGCGCTTTCCAGGCTCTCCGGATCGCAGGTGCCGCAGTTGGCCAGCACCACCCGCGTTTGCCGGGCAATGAAGGGAAAATCCGGTGCCAGCCGTCCCGGTCCGTTGGCGTTGCCGTCCAGATAAGCCCCCACTGCCGCGCAAGCATCGGCCGGCGTCATCTTTTCGTAAAAGGCCGTTGGCTCGCCGTTCCGGTCGATCCTGAGCAGCGGCCCGCGGCCGCAGGGCCCCATGCAGCCGCTGCCCGTGACGTGGATCGCCTGTCCACCGTACATTGCGCGCAATTCTCGCAGCACGGCCTCTGCGCCGGCGGCGATACAGGGAGAGCCCATGCAGACCGATACCCGCGTGCCGGCTGCGGCCAGCATCTCCCGCGCCTTTTTCATCCTGTCGAGCAGTTCAGCGCTCCTCATCGCCGCCCCGATGCCCCGAGCCGCCGGCACGCCTCGTCGGCCACGTCCCCTGCAGGCCCCCCGGTAATGGCAGTCCCGTCGAGCAGCACCAGGGGGGCCATCCCGCATAGCCCCAGGCAGCGCACGGTATCCAGGGTGACGGTCCTGTCCCTGCTGGTCGTACCACGGGGGATGCCCAAGCGGTGCTCCAATTCACGCAGCAGTGCCGAACCACCCTTTATATGGCAGGAGGTGCCGGTGCAGACCGTGCAGCGATGGTGCCCCTTAGGCTCAAGGGTGAAGAAGTGGTAGAAGGAGGCGACGCCGTAGACCAGGCTTGGCGGCAGTCTCAGGCGGCTTGCCACATAACGCAGCACATCCCTTGACAGCCAGCCGTAACGCTCCTGAGCCACGTGCAGCACCTCGATCAGGGCGTCGCCGCGAAAACGGCATCTCCCGAGCGCCCCATCAATCTCCGGGAATGGGCCGGCAGCCGGGTCGTCATGATGGATGGGGTTATTGGTCATGGCGGCGATCCTTTGCAGGAAGATGATTCAAGTGTAGCATGTCCCCCAGCGGGGGCAACCTTTCCCGCATGTGCCACAGGCATAAAAACAAGGGGTGTCCCGAAAGACGCCCCTTGTGAAAATCAAAACCGGAAACCGGCAATGGTCCCGTATAGCCTACCGCACCTCGCAATCCACCGGCTTGGACGGAGCTGCTCCCGGCTGGCTGCCTTTCTGCTGTCCGGAATTGGCCGGACCGGTCAC
>DAIERH010000199.1 GCA_027346925.1 Geobacter sp. | reverse complement strand
GAGAAAAATATACGTGGGTACAAAAAAAATTTTCAAATTAGCAGGAAAAATATATTGGGTATCAAAAGGAAAGGGCACGGATTTTCCCGTGCCCTAAAGAAAGCAAACTGACCCTAGAACTAACCTCGACAAAAGTGTCCCAGATAGTGTCCCAGACAAAAATAAAAGGGGTTAGACAAAATGTCTAACCCCTTGAATTTATTGGAGCGGGAAACGGGATTCGAACCCGCGACTTCAACCTTGGCAAGGTTGCACTCTACCACTGAGTTATTCCCGCTTGGGAGCTTTGTTATTTAACAAAACAGGATGCCGATGTCAACATTTTTTGTTGTTGCCCCGAAAATCCTAAGCAGGGCGGGGGCTAATGATCTCCTGATATGCTGACACGAGTGCATGGGCACGCGCCTGCCAAGCGTGCTCTTGCACCGCCTTTTCCCGCACCTGGGCCGCGTGTGACCTGCGTGCCTCCGGGTCTGTCAGCAAGGCGGTGATCTTCAGGGCCAGATCCCGGGCATCGCCGTAGATGGCGTAGATGCCGGTCTCACCGAGCGCCTCGCGGTTGACCGGCGTGTCGAAGGCCACCACCGGCAATCCGCAGGCCATGTAGTTGTAGATCTTGCCGTTCGCCTCGGTGGGGGAAAGCTTTGGGGTTACGGCGATATCGGCGGCCGAGAGCAAGAGCGGCGCCTCTCGGTAGTCGATCCTGCCGGTGAACGTGACCATGTCGCCGATCCCCCGTCCCTTCGCTGCTTGCTGGTAGCGCTCGCAGGGAAAGCCCATGATCAGAAAGTGCACCCTGACCCCATCGGCCTTTAACTGCGCGATGCAATCCAGCAGCAGATCGGTCCCCTGGTAGCGGTTCATTACCCCCAGATAGGCCACGAGCGGGGTGTCGTCCATGGCCAGACGCTCTCTGCCCTCATGGCGCGGGTAGGGGTGGAACACCTCCGTATCCACGCCGTCGATGACCGCGCCGACCCGCTCAGGGGCCATGCCCCACGTCCCGACAAGCTCCGCGACCCCGGCGCTGGAACTGGTGATGATCCTGTCGGCACAGGCATCGATCATATGCTCGATCCTGCCGAAGATCCGCGCAGCCAAGGAAGAGGGCCGGAAAAAGCCGTGGGCCACGCATTCGTCGGTCAGACTCCCCTGGTAGTCGAACAACAGCGGAATGCCGGACAACAGCTTCAGAAACCAACCGATGAAGGCCCCTTCATGCAGGTGGGCATGGATGACGTGGGGGCGAAACGAGAAGAGGAGCGGCACGGCCCGAAACAGGAGCAGCGCATCAAGATAGAGCTTGTGCCAGGAGGGGCCGGCCGTGAGTTTGGTGTACCAGGGGATGTTCGGGATTCGGAGCACCGGGATGCCGGGCATGTCCCGTCCCAGGTGGTAGCTGACGATACGGATATCGTGTCCCAGCGAGTTGAGGGCGCGGGCCTCCTCGTAGATCCTGACGTGACACCCCCGGTCGGCGAAATAGGGGGTCGGCGCCAGCATCAGGATTCGCAGCCCATTGTCAGCCAAGGTTGATCCTGTCCCGGATGACATAGATCGGCTTGCTCTGGGACTCGAAGTAGGTACGGGCGTTCAACTCGCCCAACAGGCCCAGCACGATGAACTGAACACCCATGAACAACAAGAAGGCGGTCAGGATCAGGAGCGGGTTGCGGTTCATGCTGTGGTGCTCGAAGATCTTCATATAGAGGGTCATGGCGCCACTGCCGACCCCGGCCAGCAGGGTATATATCCCCCATTTGCCGAACAGTTGGATCGGCTTGGTGGAGTAACTCAACAGGAACTTGACCGTCATCAGGTCCAGGACGACGCGCAAGGTGCGCGAGATACAGTACTTGCTCGTTCCCCGCAGGCGGGGGCGATGGTTGACCGGAAGCTCGGCCACGCGGGCGCCGATCTGGGAGGCCAGGGCCGGCACGAAACGGTGCATCTCTCCGTACAGGTTGACGGCGTCCAGTACCTCGCGGCGGTAGGCCTTGAGGGTGCAGCCGTAATCGTGGAGATGCACGCCGGTCATGGACGAGATCAGGGCATTGGCCAGCCTCGAGGGGATCTTCCTGGTGACAAAGGTGTCCTTGCGCTCCCTGCGCCAGCCCGAGACCACGTCATATCCCTCGTTCAGCTTCTCCAGCAGGCGCGGGATATCGGCCGGGTCGTTCTGCAGGTCGCCGTCCATGGGAATGATAACGCTGCCGCGGGCGGCATCGAAACCGGCCGACATGGCGGCGGTCTGGCCGAAATTGCGCCGCAGGCGGATCACCTTGAGGCGGTCATCCAGGGCGGCAATTCGCTGGAGTGCACCATAGGAGCCATCGTTGGAGCCATCATCGACCATGATGATCTCGTAACGCGCCTCGCTGCCGTCCAGTGCGGCGGTTATGGCTGCGTAGAGGTCATCGATATTGTCCTGTTCGTTGTAGATCGGTACGACGATGCTGAAGTCCACGATATATCTCCGGTCAAGAAAATCATGCAATGTATAGCGCAAATACCCAAAAACGTCTGTAGAAAAAATTGCCCGGCGTGTCAGGCGGGAGTACCGAACTCCTTGACCCGCCTGATCATCACCTCCGCATGGCCCGAGGGTTTTCGGGGTCTGCCCCCGAGCAGGCCGTACAGCAGCCCCACCCCGTTGGCGCAGTGCATCAGCGGGAAGAGCGCCAACAGGCAGATGCTGCCGAGCCCGGCACCACTGAACATGGCCCCCAGCGTGAAGATGACGTCGAGTGCGGCATAGGCCATGGCAGGCAGCCTCCATGGCAGGGTGGGGGGCAGGAACGCCAGCATCGCCAGGTAGGTGACGAAGGCCAGCGGCATGAAACTCGTCACCGAACCGGGACCCGCAATAAGGGTCTGCTGTCCCCTGCCGCGGCCGTAGGAGAACATCTGGCGCACAAAGGCCGCCAGGGTAGGCCGCTGGCTCCGCATGACCCAAAGGGTGGGGACATGGACCATCCGGTATCCGGCTGCGGCGATCCGGTCCAGCAGTTCGTTTTCCTCGTTGGGATAGAGCCGTTCGTCCAGGCCGCCGGCGGCAAGAAAGACATCGCGGCGGATCGCCAGGTTGCACAGGATCAATTCCCGTTCCGTTGTCATGCGCAGCACACCGGCGGAACGATAGCGGTTGCGCACTGCGCCCGCGCCGAAGGGGGAGGAGAGCGCAAGGCCGAAGAGGTGCTGCAGTCGCGTATCGTCGTCAGGTGTCAGGGAGGGACCGCCGGCAACGGCAATGCCGGGATCTGCCAGCGCCCCGGCACATTGTGCCAGGCAGTCGGCCGCAACACGCGAATCGTCATCAAGGAAATAGAGGATATCGCCGTGGCACTGGTGAGCCGCCAAGTTGCGCTGGCGGCTCGGTACCGTCCCCTCGGCGATCAGGATTTCGTACGGCCAGGCCTGCTCTCCGATCTGCCGCAACGCCCCAAGAGCCTTGACGTCGCCTCCCGGCTTGACCGGTATGATGAATGAGAATGTCGGCATGTCCCTTCAAAATGATCGACCATCCGCAAAGCGGATGGTCGATCAAGTTACGTGGCCAGGCTGTTCGGATACCCTGGTTGGATAGCGGGAAGCGCGGGCTTATTCCAAGTCGCATTCAAACGCTACGTTCGCTGGCTTCGTCGTCGGCTCCTCAACGCAGTGTTTGACTACGCCTGCGTCGCCTCCTCCTCGCCGCTTGCCTATCATTTTGAATGCAAGTTGGTATTACATCTTGGTGCTGCCGTAGCTGTGAAGCCCGGAGAGGAACAGGTTGACGCCTAGATAGCAGAAGATCGTGGCCGCAAAACCGATGATGGAGAGCCAGGCGGCCCGTTTGCCGACCCAACCCCTGGTAAAACGGGCATGCAGAAAGGCGGCATACACGAACCAGACGATCAGGGACCAGGTCTCCTTGGGGTCCCAGCTCCAGTAGGTGCCCCAGGCGTAGTTGGCCCAGGCGGCGCCGGTGATGATGCCCAGCGTAAGCAGGGGGAAGCCGATCATGATGGCCCGGTAGTTCAGGTCGTCGAGCACCCGGATCGGCGGAAACATGGCCATCAGGCCTCCCGCGGAGGCCGAAGAGGCGCCTTCCTCGTATTTTGCCTTGATGATGTACATGATGGATATGCCGCAGGCTACGGCAAAGGCCGCGTATCCCAGGAAGCAGGTGACCACGTGATACAGCAGCCAGTTGCTCTGTAGCGCCGGAACCAGCGGTTCGATGCCGCTGCTCATCCCCAACTGGGCCCAGGCCATGCCCAAGAGGGCAAAGGGCACCACGAATGCCCCCACGACCCGGTACTTGTATTTGATGTCGATGAAGGCAAAGATCAGGATGATGGTCCACGAGAAGAATACCACCGACTCGTAGAGATTGGAGAGCGGCGCATGGCCGACCCCCATGTCGTAGGATTCTTTCCAGCGCAGCCCGATGGCAACGGTCTGGATGAGAAAGCCGGCATAGGCGATAACACTTCCCGCTACGCCCAGGATCTTGTTTTTGCTGGCGAGAAAGGCGAAAAAGACGACCATGGATGCCATGTAGGCAAGCGTCGTGACGTTAAAGAGCAGCGAACTGGTCATACGGTTTGAAACCTCCGCTAGAATGTTAGATTGGTGAACTTCTCGGCC
>DAIERH010000198.1 GCA_027346925.1 Geobacter sp. | reverse complement strand
GGGGCGTGATCATCTCGGCGCAGAAGCGGGCCATTTCCGCCTCAAGCTCGGCCTCGGATATAGGCGCGCCCGCGGCGTTCTTCTCCAGAAGGTCCAGCCGCTCGGCGGCATCATAGACCGCCGGTTCGGACAGGAGCCATCCCTCCAGGCTGGGGTGGTCCAACAGTTCGTTGCTGTCGGCGACATACGCGGGGATCCGCTCCACGATCCCCTCCAGGTGGGCAAGACTGAAGCGGGGGACGTAGGCCTCGGGCCGGAGCGCCTCGGGGCTGAACAGGCGCATGTCCACGTAGAAATCGGGGGGCAGGTAATAGTCCTGTTCACGGCTGCGGAACAGGGCATCCCGCAAAAGCGCCAGGGCATAGGCAGGTTCCACCGGTTCCAGCAGTTCGCCGGCCGCCACCTCACGCAGCACGCCATCGTATGCCTTATCGTCCTTCATGCGGTAACTGAGGGCGTTGATCAGTCCCTCCGATTCACCGACCAAAAGCACCAGGGCCGCGTAGCTGGAATCCGCCATGCGCCAGGCAAACCAGAGGGAACGGGAACCGTAGATATCGACCGGACCGGCCTGCACCGCGTGAAACGGCAGCGGTACCGGGAATGCATGGGGCAGTTCCATCGGCTCCCGTATCCCCATGAACGAGAGACGGCGCATGCTGCGCCGGATCAGATCGGCGATCTCGCCTTCATGGCGCCTGGCTGCGTTTTGCAACACACCGAGGGCAAAGCCGCTTTTGATCTTGCCCAGGGCGATGATCGCCTCGCGCACCACCTCGGGACGCTCGAACGAGAGCAGGATCTCCAGGAGCGCCACCGCATCGCCGGATGTGTTCTCCGAAAGCCTCCGGATCATCTGCCCGCGCACCTCGTCAGCCGCATCCAGGAACAGGTCCATGAAACGCACCAGGCCGCGTTCGCCGTCCTTCAGGCAGTCGTCGATGAAGCCCTCCATGGAACCGGCGCCATAGCCGGTCATCCCGGCAAAGGGGGGCGCGGTGACGTCGATGCCGTAGTCCTGCAGGGCATCCAGCAGGGCCAGCCGGCCGGCCTCCTCCAGGTCCTGGCGTTTAAGGGTGATCTGCACCAGCTGGTCGAGCCAGCTTGAATCGTCGAAGAAGTCGAGCATGCAGGTGTAGCGGTAGATGGCGGTGCCGTTCTGTTCCTGCCACAGCTTGCGCACCAGGGGCGAGAGCGCCCGCTTGCCGGATTTTTGCAGACGGCGGCCGATGCGCTCCATCTGTTCACCGGTCAGGTCGTCCCGCTTGAGGAAATCCAGCAGCCGGATGATGCGCCGCCGCTCCCGCAGGGATTTATCGATCTTGAAGGCTCTGTTCATGTTTTGATTGCTTCTATCCCTTCCAAATCTGGGGCAAGACTCTATCACACGAACCGCATGAAGGCAATCATGGGAAAAGATGATCGGTGTATACCTTGTTGCCCGGCCCTGGTCCGGCTGCGCATCACGTCCGCTGGAAGTTCGGGCACGATGCCCATGCCCGGATCACGATATTGTGAGGAATGAAGGCTTGCATTTGTTTTCTGCATCGAATATGCTTTTGTTGAACGATATATTTATCGATGGGAGCGCGTTATGGGAGCAGTTAAATTATCGCCCAAATACCAAGTCGTCATACCCAGCGATGTCCGGGAAAGCCTGCATCTCGTACCGGGACAGATGATGCAGGTCATAGCCTACGGCAACCGGATCGAGTTGCTGCCCGCCAGGGACATGGGGGAGATGCGGGGGTTTCTGAAGGGTATCGACACGACCGTGGAACGTGAGGCGGACCGCCAGTGAACATCGTGGATTCATCGGGATGGCTGGAGTATTTCGCGGACGGCCCGAATGCCGACCGGTTTGCGGCCCCGCTTGGCAATGTTGCCGAATTGCTGGTGCCCTCCATAACGCTGTACGAGGTGTTCAAGGTTGTTTGCCGTCAGCGCGGTGAGGACGCGGCGCTCCAGGCCGTGGCAATGATGCAGCAGGGGAAGGTCATTGAACTCTCCTCGTCCATCGCTCTTTTGGCGGCAAAGCTGAGTCTGGATCTGAAGATACCGATGGCCGACAGCATTATCCTGGCAACGGCGCAGATTCACAACGCGGTGCTCTGGACCCAGGATGACGATTTTCAAGGGTTGTCCGGTGTCAGGTATTTTTCAAAGGTATCGTCATGAATGACCACAGACAAGCCACCGTTTTTCGGTTTTTTGTCGAATGTTTCAACCTGCACGCCCTTAATCCTGCTGTAACTGCAAAGCAAGGAATCAACAAAATCCAAGCCCTTGTCTGCGTAAAGACGAAAAGCCTCCCTCAATACCGGCTCGTTGTTAATGGTCACATTTGCGACCCTCTTGGGTCAATAAAAAAACCGGGGCGCAACCAATCAGGTCGCGTCCCGGTTCTGTTTTCATCGTAGGTTTCCGTCGGGAAACGTATCCGGCTATTCGTTATGCTTCCCCTTCTTCCGCTCCCTCTCCATCCAGCTCGTCCTCTTCCTTCTCGGCCAGCCGGGCCACGGCCACCACCTTTTCCTTCTCCTCGGTGGTGATCAGCTTGACCCCCTGGGTGTTGCGGCCGATGACCGAGAAGCCGGAGACCGGCACGCGCAGGATCTTGCCCTGGTCGGTGATCACCATCAGGTCGTTGTCGTCCGAGACCTGCATGACATTGACCACGCTGCCGTTGCGTTCGGTGGTCTTGATGGTGATGATCCCCTTGCCGCCCCTGCTCTGGTCGCGGTACTCGTCCAGGTCGGTGCGCTTGCCGTAGCCGTTCTCGCACACCGTGAAGATGGTCGAGCCCACGGCCGCGTTGTCCACGATCTCCATGCCGATGACCTCGTCCCTGGCGGAGAGCATCATGCCGCGCACGCCGCGGGTCACGCGACCCATGGGGCGGGCGTCGTCCTCGTTGAAGCGGATGGCCTTGCCGTCCCGCGATGCCAGGAACACGTCCTTGGTGCCGTCGGTCAACGCAACGGAGATCAGCTTGTCCCCATCGTCCAGCTTGACGGCGATGATGCCGCCCGAGCGCACGTTGGAGTACTCCACCAGGGGGGTCTTCTTGACCACGCCGTTCCTGGTTGCCATGAACAGGTAGGTGTTCTCGGTGAACTCCTTGACCGGCAGGATGGTGGTGATCTTCTCCTCCATGCCGACGTTGACCAGGTTGACCACCGCCTTGCCCCTGGTGGTGCGGCTCCCCTCGGGGATCTCGTAGACCTTGAGCCAGTACATGCGGCCGGCGTCGGTGAAGCAGAGGAGATAGTCCTTGGTGGAGGCGATGAAGAGCTGCTCCACGAAATCCTCTTCCTTGGTCTTCATGCCGGTCTTGCCCTTGCCGCCGCGCCGCTGGGAGCGATACAGATCCACCGCGCTCCGCTTTATGTAGCCGGTATGTGAGATGGTCACCACCATCTCCTCGTCCTCGATGGTGTCCTCCAAGGAGATATCGGCGGTCTTGTCCACGATCTCGGAGCGGCGCTTGTCGCCGAACTTGTCGCGGATCTCGGTCAATTCGCCCACGATGATCTTGAGGATCTCCGTGTCCGAGGCCAGGATCTCCCGCAGCCGGGTGATGAACTTGAGCACATCCTCGTACTCGGCGATGATCTTGTCCCGCTCCAGGCCGGTCAGGCGTTGCAGGCGCATCTCCAGGATAGCCTGGGCCTGGATCTCGGAGAGCTGCACGGCTCCCTCGTAGCCGGCGGGCATGGGGAGGTTGAGGCGCTTCAAGTAGTCCGGGTCGCAGAACCGCCCCTCCATAAGCCCCTGCTTTGCCTCGGGCGGGGTCTTGGACTCGCGGATCAGCTCGATGACCGCATCCAGCCAGTCCAGGGCGATCTTGAGGCCTTCCAGGATATGGGCCCTGGCCAACGCCTTTTTCAGCTCGAAGTTGGTGCGGCGGGTGACCACCTCGCAGCGGTGCTCCACGAAACAATCCATCATCTCCCGCAGGGTCAGCACACGGGGGCGGTTGTGGACGATGGCCAGCATGATGATGCCGAAGGAGACCTGCAACTGGGTGTGCTTGTACAACTGGTTGAGCAGCACCTCGGCGTTCTCGTCCCGTTTCACCTCGATGACGACGCGCATCCCTTCCCGGTCCGATTCGTCGCGGATCTCGGTGATCCCCTCGACCTTCTTCTCCTTGACCAGTTCGGCAATCTTCTCGATCAGCTTGGCCTTGTTGACCTGGTAGGGGAGTTCGGTGACGACGATGGACTGGCGCTCCGACTTCTTGGCCGCCTCCACGTGGGCCTTGGCGCGGATCTGGATGATGCCGCGGCCGGTGGCGTAGGCGTCCCTGATCCCCTGGCGGCCGTAGATGGTGGCGCCGGTGGGGAAGTCCGGGCCCGGTACGAGTTCCAGCAACTCCTCGAAGGAAAGTTCGGGGTTGTTGATGGTGGCGATGATCCCGTCGATCACCTCGCTCAGGTTGTGGGGCGGGATGTTGGTGGCCATGCCGACCGCGATTCCGGAGGACCCGTTCACGAGAAGGTTCGGGAATTTCGAGGGCAGGATCAGGGGCTCCTGGAGGGAATCGTCGTAGTTCGGCCCGAAGTCGACCGTCTCCTTGTCTATGTCTTCGAGCAGCTCCTCCGCGAGCTTTCTCATCCTTATCTCGGTGT
>DAIERH010000197.1 GCA_027346925.1 Geobacter sp. | reverse complement strand
GGCCTTGGCATTGTCGCCCTTGTCGCGGCTGTAGATAAGTGCCATGTTCAGCAGCGGAGCGCTGTGATCCGGTTTGCTCTCATAGGCGCGACGGTAGCTTTCCAGGGCGTCGTCGTATCGTCCGGCCTGCTGATAGAGACCGCCGAGGTCGCTCAAGGCGTGAACGTTGCCGGGCTCGATTTCCACCGCCCGCTGGAAGAGTCGGAAGCCCTCCATGCCGCGTTGCGTCTCCAGATAGAGATCCCCCAAGGCCACCATGGCCTCGACATCCCCGGGGACGGCCTTGATGCGCGCCTCAAGCTGGGCGATGCGAGCCTCGATCGCGGCCGTGTTCGGCGCCTGCGCCTGTTGCCGGGGCTTGTCCGAGGGACCTCGTGCAATATTGACCACGGTCATGAGGGCCACAACGACGGTTACCATCCAGAAGAAGCCGATAACGGCCCATTCCCTGCGACTGATCGTTGCGCTCATGACCGCACCTCCCGCCGCTTGATTTGGGCATTGAGTTCCTCCAGGCGCCGGGCGATCTGCCGCTGCCGGCCGGAGAGCCAGGTCAGATAGCCAGCGATCCCCACCCAGAGGATCATGTAGGCCAGAATCAGATACGTCGCTCGTTCCATATCGGGTCTCCTATCGTTGCAATTGCTGCTGCAAATCGAGCAGGGTGTTCTCCTGCCGCTGGATGGAACAGCGCAGGCGGAACAGGGCCCTCCAGAGGATCAACATCGCAGCCAGGCTGACGGCCAGCGTAACGATCATGGCCGGCTCCAGGGCGATTCCTTCGCTGCGGATGACGGTGGGGTGAATGCTGCGCCACAGGCGGGCCGAGAGAAAGACCACCGGTACGTCGACAAAGCCGACGATGGCCATTACGGCGCAGAAGACGGCGCGCTTCTCCTCCTGCTCCACGGCGCTTCGCAGGATCAGGCAGGCGGTGAAAATGAACCATAGGATCAGCGAGGTGGTCAGGCGCGGATCCCAGGTCCACCAGGTGTTCCAGATGGGGCGGCCCCAGATCGAACCGGTCAAAAGCACCAGGGTGGTGAAGAGCACGCCGACCTCGACGGCGGCCGTGCCCCGTTCGTCCCAGACCCGCTGCCGTCGGAGCAGGTAAAGGACACCGGCGACGCAGGCGACGAAAAAAGAAAGGAAGGCCGCCGCGGCCAGTCCCAGGTGGAAGTAGAAGATCTTCTGCACCACGCCCATGGTCCGCTCCAGCGGTGCGTAGAAAAAGACCGTGGCGGCGGCTCCAGGGATCCCGACAAGGGCGAGTACGGCAAAGGGATCGAAACGTTTCAGCACGGGTCAGGCCTCCCGGACGGCATGGGAAAAAAGCAGGTAGCCGGCCGCTGCGTATATCAGGCCGAAGGCGGCCATCGATTCGATCAGGTCCCTGATTTCGGTCATTGGTCTGCCCCCGAACGCTGCGCCGGTCGCCTTGACCGCCAGGGCGACCAGGGGCAGGCACAACGGGTAGAGCAGGATTGGCAGCATCACTTCATTGCGGCGGGTGCCGGCGGCCAGGGCCGAGAGCAGGGTGCCGGCCGCTGAGAAACCGATGTTGACCAGCGCCAGCAGCAACAACAGGACCGGCAGACCCGGCTGCAGTCCGGCCCCGAACAGGGCGAAAAAAACCGGCACCAGGACCAGTTCGCTGAAACTCATCAGGGTGAAGTTCACCAGCGCCTTGGCGGCGAAGAGCGCGCCCGGCGAAAGGGGGCTGACCAGAAGCGCGGCGACGCAGTTGTTCTCCTTCTCGCGGGCGAAAACCCGCCCCAGGCCGAGGACCGAAGAAAACAGGATGGCCACCCACAGAACCCCGGCGGCCGGTTCGGCCTGCAGGCGGCGGTCGAGTCCGGCCGCCAAGTTGAGGATCACCATGATCAGTACCCCGAAAAATGCCATGGCGATTAGCGATTCCTTTTTTCGAACCTCGACCCGAAGGTCCTTCCGGTAGAGGAGCAGGATCTGTCGCGGCAGGGTCATGCCGCCTCCAGATGCCGGAAATAGAGTTGCTCAAAAGCTTCAGGATCGATCTGGTCGCGGCGCTGCAGGAAGACCAGTTTCCCTCGCGCCAGGATCCCCACGGACGTGGCAAGATCAAGCCCGCGCTCCAGATTGTGGGTCGCCATCACGATGGTACGCTGCGCTTCATGCAGCAGGCGCAGCTGCCGGGAAAGGCGGATGGCCGCGTGCGCGTCGAGGCCGGTGTACGGTTCATCGAGCAGCAGAAGGCTCGGGTCGTTGACCAGCGCCCGGGCGATGCTGAGACGCTGCTGCATCCCGCGGGAGAATTCCCGCACCGGGCTGTGCGCACGATGGGTGAGATCAACCCGCTCCAGCAGTTCGCCGGCCCGAACGGAGGGATCGGGGACGCCGTAGAGTGCCGCGTAGAATTCCAGATTCTCCCGGGCGCTCAGGTCGTCGTAGAGGAAAGACTGGTGAGAAACCAGCCCGAGTTGGGCGCGAAATGCCTCCGGGTGCTCTTCCAGGTCGAAACCCGCCACTCGCACTGAACCGGCGGTAGGGGGCAGCAGGGTGGCAAGGACCTTTAGTAGGGTCGACTTGCCGGCGCCGTTGGGACCGAACAGGCAGAGAAAACCTCCGGCTTCGAGGGTCAGACCGACATCCTTCAGGGCCGTCAGCCCGCCGTAGGCCTTGCACAGCCTCTCGACTCGCAGGAAAGGTTCAACCATCGGCATCCGTCGTGGCCTCATCGCCTTTGGCGAGCTTGTCGAGGGCGTTTATGGCCGCCGCAGCCTGGCGGGTGTATAGCTCCTTGAGCTGCCGGTGATCGGCTTCGCTGACCTTCCCGAGGGTCCGCTCGAAGTCGATGTCCCGCAAGGCTTGTAGGTTGTTGAGTTTCTCCTGTTCCAGGGGAGCACGCCGGCGGGCGATTTCTTCGCCGTCGACCGTCAGTGGTTGAAGGTCTTCCAGCAACGGCCAGCAGGTATAGCCCAGCAGGAGAAAGATCAAGACAACGAAAATGACGCCGGTCATGGTGTTATTCCTCCCTTTCGAGCCGCGCCAGTTCTTGCGCGACCCGCTCTCTGTCGGCTACATCGATGGGGGGCGTGCCGTCGCCCGTCGCTGCATCGCCCTCCGGGGCCGTATCCCGGCGACCGGGGCGGCCCCAGCGCAGAATCAGAAAGAGAGCGACGATAACTCCGGCAAGAAGGCCGATGTACGGAGCGACGTAAGCCGTCAGGGCGAAGCCCTGCCGGGGTGGCGTGGAAACGATGGCTTTGCCATAGCGGGCGGCGAAATAATCGAGAATCTCCGGCTCTGTTTTCCCTTCGCCGATCATCCGTTGGACGGTGTCCTTCATCTCCTGGGCGCCGCCGCATTGGCAATTGGAGAGGTGTTCCTTCGGACAGCTGTAGCACATCAGGTTGTTGACAACTTCAGACTTGGAAAGAGCCGCGGCCCGGACGGGAAGGGCCAGAACCAGCAGCGCCAGGAGCGCCGGGAACCCGCTGCGTAAGGACATGTTCATGACGAAATTCTCCTTTTTCGCTCGGGGATGATGGCTATGATGCCGCCTACGACCATCAGCGCCCCCCCGATCCAGCCCCAGAGCACCAGCGGATTTACGGATGCCCTGAGGGTGATCTCCTGGTTGGGGCCGATCCCCGGCATGGTGACATACAGGTCGTCGCGCAGCGTCGTGCGCAGAGCGACTTCGGTCGTCGGCTGCTTGGCGTTGATATAGTTCCGGCGCTCTGCCTCCAGGGTTCCTAGCGGTTTCCCCTCGTTGAAGACGCTCAGTTTTGCGCCGTAGACGGTGCGGTTCAACTTCTTATAGACGTTGAACTCGTCATAACGCAGCTCGTAACGCCCCACCTGCAGGGTCTGGCCGCGGGTCAGGGTACCCTGGGCTTCCTGCTTGAATGCCGTGGAGCCGGTGATGCCGATCACCATCAGCACCAGACCCAAATGGGCCAGGTGCCCGCCGTAGCGGCGCCGCAATCGCCACAGCAGCTTCGGTCCGGCGCTCCAGGAGGATTCACCGGGTTGTTTGTCGCGCGAGCGCAGGGCAGCAACGAACTCCAGGAAAATGGTCCCGGCGATAAATCCGCAAAGGCTGAAGGAGACAAGGGCGTAGGGGTGGCGGATGCCGAACAGGAGCAGCAGGACGAGAACCGCCATGCCGAAGAGAGCCGGGCGGAGGAAATTGCGCCGCAGATTGGACGCCGAGGCCTTGCGCCAGCCGATCAGCGGACAGATGCCGGTAACCAGCAGCAGCAACAGGAACAGCGGCGTGTTGACCATGTTGAAAAATGCCGGGCCGACGGTCACCTTATTTCCGGTGAAGACTTCCGAGATGAGGGGAAACAGCGTGCCAAGAAGGGTGGCGAAGGCCAGAGCCAGCAGGATGACGTTGTTGAACAGGAAGGTGCTCTCGCGCGAAAGATACGATTCGATGACATTGGGCGTTTTCAGATCTTTGTAGCTCCCGGCGATGAGATAAATGCCGCCGACCAGGGTGACCATGGTGAACGCGAGGAAGTAGCCCCCCAGCCCGGTAGCGCCGAAATCGTGCACCGACTGCAGAACGCCGCTACGCACCAGGTAGGTGCCGAAGATGCAGAGGGTGAAGGTGAAAAGGATCAGTACCATGTTCCAGACCTTCATGATCCCCCGCCGCTCCTGGACGATGGCCGTGT
>DAIERH010000196.1 GCA_027346925.1 Geobacter sp. | reverse complement strand
ATGGCTTTATGACTATATCCATAGTGTGCCTCCTTTTTGCTATGGTTTGATCAATTCAATCATGTTCCGGAACTTCGTCGTTTTTAACCCGCTGTTTCCCTCCCGCACCGAGCTTTGTCTTCATCTGCACCCCCCATGCTACCATGTCCTCAAAAATCGTGTAGAAGATCGGCACGTACAACAGTGTCAGGAAGGTGGAAAGCATGAGTCCTCCGATTGCGACCACCGCCAACGGCGACAACCGCTCAAGGCCGATGGCCTGCTCAAGGGCAATGGGAAGCATACCTACAGCTGTGCCGAAGGCGGTCATGATTATAGGCCTGGTCCGCACCCGCACACTGTCGGTCAGCGCCTGCAAGGTTGAAGCTCCCTGTTCCTTGGCCACCTCGATGAAATCAATGAGCAGGATGGAATTCTTGACCACTATCCCGGCCAGAAGAATCACCCCCATAAAAGCGGCCGTGGATTGCTGACGACCTGCCAGGAGCAGCGACCATACAGCGCCGATAAGTGCCAAGGGAATGGCGGTCATGATAGTGAGCGGATGAATAAAGGAGCGGAAGGCCGGGATAAGTGAAAAATAAAGCAGCACCATGCCGATACCAAGGGCCATTGTAAGCGCCTCGAAATTCGTTTTCCCCTGTTTGGAATCACCCTCCTGGGAGATACGGTATCCCGGAGGCAGCTTAATATCTTTTAGTTCGCGCTGGACATTGTCCATAACATGGGAGAGAGCTGCCTTCCCCTTGTAGCCATAGATATCGATGCTGCTCTGCAGATCCTGGCGGGTCAGGAACGCAGGAACATAGGCTTGCGTCATCGTTCCCAGCGATGCCAGCGGTATCGGCCCCATCGGGGTAACCACCTTGATACTTGCCAGTTTGTCGGGCCGGTCCCGGTACTGCTCTGCCAGTTGAATCCGCACTGGAAACCCATCTTCATTTGCCACACGGAAGGTTGAGGCAATACCACCGGAAAGGGCCGCTTGCGCTTGGGCAGCAACATCACGGGGAGAAATGCCAAAGGCCGCGCAGCGCTCCTTATCCGCCTTGAAGACCACCTCTTTCTTGTCCAGATCCCAGGTCATGGAGACCGATTGCAGTCCGCCGGTCTTTTGTAGCCGACCCTGTACTTCGTGACCGATCTGCGCCAGTACCTTTGGGTCGGGACCGGTGACCATCACATCCACCGGCGCCTTGATGCTGGACATGGCGGTGGCGCCGAATTCGAAGATATCAGCGGATTTAAGGCCGGGAATGCTTCTGAATTCCCCCCGCAGATTGTCCTCAATCTGCCAGATGGACTGTTTGCGGTGAAAACGATCCACCAGGTTGACCGTAATATTGCCGATCTGCGGGTTCTTGCCGCTGCCGAAGGAAACAACCGCCGGTTCCGAGCCAATCACGGAACTGATAGCCACCAGACCTTCCTGTTTTTTAATCGTCTCCTCCATGCGGGTCAGAATGGCACTCGTCTGAGCCAAAGAGGAATTGGCATCAGCCTCGAAGTTGATCTTGATGATGCCAGTATCCATGGGGGGCTGGACACTCTGCCCTACCAGCGGCTTTGCAAACTGCATGGTCATTACCAGCGCAACAAAAGCAACCGCCACGAACCAGAAGCGGTGCTTGAGCGCAGTTCCCAACATCCCGGCAAAGAGGTCGCGGATGCTGTTGACAAAGCGGTCGCTCCCCTTCTTGATGAAGCGTTCAAAACGGTTTTCAGTCGCACCCTTCTTTAGGATAAAGGGGGCCAGGATCGGGATGATAGTGACCGAGACTATGTAGGAGGCTACCAGGGCGATGGTCAATGACAGCGCCATGGGGCGCAGCACGGTCTGGACGTATCCGCCGATGAAGACAATCGGGATAATGACAACAATGGTGGCGTAGGTGCCGGAGAAGATCGCCAGCATGACCTCCTCGACACCTCCTGCAACCAGTTCGGTCAGGTCGCGCTTCGATTCGTGGTAGTGGCGCTCTATGTTTTCAATCACAACAATGGCGTCATCAAGGAGCATTCCTACGGCCAGAATCACACCGGTCAGGGTCACCATATGAAACTCGAACCCGAAGAGCCACATAAAGGCAAAGGTGATAAGATAGGTGAAAGGGATGGCAATGGCACAGAGCAGCATGGTGCGGATATTTGCCAGAAAGAGGAACAACACGATCACGGTAATTATGACTGCATCCCGCAGCGCTTCCAACATGTTGTCAACGCTGCGCTTGATCAGGTCTTTCTGGGTATAGCTGACCTCAAAGTTGACGAAAGGGAAACGTGCCGTGATTTTCGGCAGAATCTCATCAACAGCATGAATGGTATCCAGTGCGTGACCATTCTGCCCACGCAGAATGTTGATGCCGATAGCCGCCGTGCCGTTGCCGTGGTAGGCAGATTGCGGCTCCTGCACACCCGACTCCACCCTGGCCACATCTTTCAAATGGATGATGCCAGTGTCGCGCTTGGCGATCACCAGTTCTGTCAGCTCTCCTACTTTTTTGGCCGAACCTTCGGTCTTGAAGAGGTACTGCCCGCCACGGTTGATGATCATCCCCTGAGGGATATTCTGGTTCTGGGCCGAAACGGCCGCCATGATCTCACCAAGTCCGATCCCGAAGCGGTTCAACTTGTCCTGATCTACCGTAACCTGAATCTCCGGCTGATAGCCGCCAAAAACCTCGGCATTGGCGATCTCGGAACTGCGCAGCAGCTCTTCCTTGATCTGATTGTCCGCCAGTTCCCGGAGTTTGCGCAGATCGACAGGTGAGCCTGCCTTAGGGGAGAGCGCCAGGGTCATGACCGGCTGAGTGGCTTGGCTGATCTTGAAGATCTGCGGCGGACGAACTCCCTGCGGTAACCGTGCAGAGATCTTGCTGAGCGAGTTGGCCACGTCTGTAGCAGCCGCATCCAGGCTCTTTTCGTATTCAAATTCGGCGGTTACCACAGACGCCTCGTCCTTGGATGTAGAGGTCACCTTGCGGACCATGTCGATGGTTGACAGCTCTTTTTCGATAATGCGGGTAATGTCGCTTTCCACGTCCCCCGCTGCCGCGCCGGGCATGACGGTGATAACACTGATCTGAGGTCGGTCCACATCGGGAAAAAGGTTGAACGGCATCTTCATGTAACCCATGACCCCGATCACAGAGAGGAGGAGCACTACGGATAGTACAAGGTGTGGGCGGCGTATGTAGCGTTCAACGAATTTCATTTTCCGGCACCCATTGCAGCTGACTTGCCAGCCGCAACCGGAGTTGCCTTGTCCCCCTCCGAAAGGGTCAACAGTTTGTTTTCCTGTGCCACAGCGACCTGCTCACCAGGGGAGAGTTCCCCCTCGACCGCAGCCTTGCCGTTACCCATGCCAATGAGTTTCACCGGCTTGATGTGAACTATGCCATCCTTGATCAGATACACATAAATCCCATTGGAGCTTTTCACAACTGCCTGATCAGGAATAATTAGACCTTCAACCCTCTTGGTCACAACATCGAAGCCGACTGTAGAGGAAGACGGAAGATTGAAAGGGGACGAATTTGTCAGAACCTCCACCGTAGCCAGCAAATTTTTACCCAAAGCGGGATAAACACGATTAACAGTGGCAGATATACTTTGTTCGTTGCTTTTCAGTAATACAAGTGTCCCCCTCTGAATTGATGCTATCTCCTCCTGCGGCACCTGGGCAAGGACTTTATAAGAAGATGTTTTCTCTATTGTAAGAATTGGTTTGCCGGGAGAAGCCAAATCACCAGGCTCGGCCCACCGTTTGGAAACAACGCCGCTGAAGGGGGCGATGATACGGGCATAACCGGCCTGAGTCGTAGCAATTGAAGTATTCATGGCAAGCCCTTTCAGGCTTTCCTCGTAGGCGTCGACAGCTGCTTTGGCGCCATCGAGAGTAGCACGTGAACGCTCCAGCGCCTCCTGAGAAATAGCCCCTGCCTTATGGAGAATTACATCGCGCTCATATATGGACTTTTGTGTTTCATATGCGCTTTTGGTCCCTGCAAGCCGCTGTTTGGTTGCGAGCGTCTCTGCATTGACCGCTATTGAGCGGTCCAGAAGTTCACGGTCGTCAATAGTAATGACAACCTCACCCTGTCTGATACTGTCTCCCTCTCGTTTCGTTATGGTTAAAATATTCCCCGAGATTCGCGCCGAAAGATCGCTTCTGGTAAAAGGTTCTATACTGCCAAGATAGTGGGCGGTAACATCCAGCGTGTCTTGAACTATTGGAGTCACCTGAACGGTCGGCGGGGACGCCTGCGGTTTGGGAAGATTCGCGAGACTTTTTTGTTTGTTCCTGACGACGATAACTCCTCCGGCAATCAGCAGTAATACAATAATTACAACTACGAGTTTATTTTTCATTTGAGATATTCCTCCAGTGTGCCGGTTGCCCTGCGCCAGGCAACAATAGCGGCGTTATAATCAAAAAGCGCCTGCGTATAATTCGCCGCTGCGGTCATATCTGCCGCCTGCGCCAGAAGAAGATCGGACATAAGCCCTGCGCCGCTTTTATATTTTTCCTGTTCAATACGAAACGATTCCTCCGCTTGGGCGGTCACCTTCTCTGCCGCGATCACACGGTTTCTGCTGTCTTCCAACGATGAGACGGCCGTTTGAATATCGAGCCGGAGCTGGTTCTCAACCGAGAGAAGCCGCTGCTCT
>DAIERH010000195.1 GCA_027346925.1 Geobacter sp. | reverse complement strand
GTTACGATGATTTGGCGCGCAATGGAGCGGGCGTTGTCCACGGCTGCCTTGAGAATCAGCGTCTGCTCCCGTCGGTAGCTGTTGTACGCCAGTGCCAGGAAGAGTGCCAGCAGGAGCAGGGAGGTGATGATATTGAGCGTGGTGTTGACGCTGCGGCTTGCAAAGGGTTTCATCGCGATCTCCCGCCGATGTTTAGGATGTTGGGCTATATCTGCTGCAATGAGGGAAAGTATAGCCGTTCGTGGCGGCTTGGCAAGCACTCCCTGGCCCAGTGATTCTGCTTGAATTCGTCCGGCACAATGCGGTATTTTAAATGGATTGCGAATCTGGCGTCGCAGCGAAAATAAACGGAAAACGCCGCAAGGCGGAGGTAGATTGTATGGACAGAAGGTCGCCGTCACCAGGCGGCGGGAAAAGATTTTTCACCTCATTGTTGCTTTTTGCCGTAACGGTGGCGATTGTTACGGGCCTGGGGGTTGCCGGCTACGTATTTTACCTGCTGGCGCGGCTTCCGCGGGTAGATCGCCTGGCGGATTACAAACCGCCGATCGTGTCGCAGGTCTATGGTGACGACGGCAGTCTGGTGGGTGAGTTTTACCTGGAGCGCCGCATCGTGGTGCCGATCAACAAGATGCCGCGCAAGCTGATCCAGGCCTTTGTGGCGGCCGAGGACGCCAATTTCTATTCACACAAGGGGATCGACTATTTCGGCATCATCCGCGCCGCGGTCAAGAACGTCCTGTCCATGCGCAAGAAGGAGGGAGCCTCGACCATCACCCAGCAGGTGACCAAGTCCATGTTGCTGACGCCGGAGAAGAAATTCTCCCGCAAGATCAAGGAGGCGATCCTGGCTACGCGTATGGAGGAGAAGCTCTCAAAGGACGAGATACTCTACCTCTACCTCAATCAGATCTACCTGGGGGGTGGGGCCTATGGGGTCCAGGCCGCGGCCGAGACCTATTTCGGCAAAAACGTGGATCAGCTCAACCTGGCCGAAATGGCCATGCTGGCCGGCCTGCCCAAGGCGCCCAACGCCTATTCCCCGGTCAAACACCTGGACAAGGCCCGCGAACGGCAGGCATATGTGCTGGAACGGATGGTCAGGGAGGGATACATCACCCCGGCAGAGGCCGAAAATGCCAAGAAGACCCCCCTCTCCATCCATCCCATGAAAAAGGTCAACAACGAACAGTCGGCGTACTTCCTCGAACAGATTCGCATCCAGCTTGAACAGAAGTACGGTGAGGACCAGCTCTACAAGGGAGGGCTGAAGATCTACACCACCATGAATGCCGAGATGCAGCGGGCAGCCTACGAGAGCGTCAGAAGCGGTCTCAAGGCGGTGGACAAGCGCCAGGGATTCCGTGGCCCGGTGAGATATCTCAGGGAGTCCGAAGTGGACCCCTTCTGCGGCAAGGTGGAAGAGGGGATCGATTCTGCCGTGCTCAAGACCGGTGAGACCTACCAGGGGGTGGTGGTCGGCTTCAACCCTGCCAAGGGCGAAGTCATCGTCAGGGTCGGGGATCGTAAGGGGATTCTCAGCCGCAAGGGGATGGGCTGGGCCGGTCGGGTCGCCATGGTCAACAGCTACGGCAAGCCGGAAAAAGGGAACAGATCCCTGACCCTCGGTTCGGTTATCGAGGTGTCGGTGGTTGCTCCGGAGATCAACAAGGAAGGAGCCCAGTTTGCCCTCGACCAGACACCCGAGGTCCAGGCGGCCCTGGTTGCCATTGATCCCCGCACCGGTGGCATCAAGGCCATGGTCGGGGGCTATGATTTCAAGAAAAGCCAGTTCAACCGTGCCATTCAGGCCAAGCGCAACGCCGGATCGGCTTTCAAGCCGATCATCTACGCGGCGGCACTGGATAAGGGACTGACCCCGGCCACCATCATCCAGGACTCGGAGGTCGAGTATCCCGACGGCGCCGGCGGCACCTGGAAGCCGAAGAACTATGACGGTATTTTCCGGGGTCCGGTAACCATGCGCGAGGCCCTGACCAATTCCATCAACATCGTCAGCGTCAAGATACTGGAGCAGATCGGTGCGCCCTATGCGGCCGACTACGCCAAAAAGCTCGGTTTCACCTCGCAGATTCCCGCCAACCTGGCCCTGGCGCTGGGGGCCGCATCCGTTTCGCCTCTGGAATTGACCTCCGCCTATACGGTCTTCGACAACAAGGGTCAGTTGCTTCCCACCTCCCTCGTCACCAAGGTGACGGACAACGACGGTAACGTGCTTGAGCAGGCGCCGGCTCCCGTGCCGGTTCCCGTCATGTCGCCGGAAACTTCCTACGTTATCACCAATCTGATGCAAAGTGTCGTGGCCAGCGGCACCGGCCACCGCGCCTCGATCATCGGACGCCCGGTGGCCGGCAAGACAGGGACGACCAACGACTCCAAGGATGCCTGGTTCGTGGGCTATATCCCCCAGTTGGTGACGGGCGTATGGGTGGGGTACGATCAGGAACGTTCCCTTGGCGCGGGCGGTTCGGGCGGTCAGGCGGCTGCCCCCATCTGGGCAGAGTTCATGCAGAAATCGGTATCTTTGTTGCCGGTGGAAGACTTCGAGGCGCCCGAAAACGTGACCTTCGTGCTGATCAATCCCCGCACCGGGAAACTTGCCAGGGAGGGAACCCCGGGTGCGGTCATGGAGTGCTTCATCAAAGGGACCGAACCATCGTCCTACGAGGGTGACGGAGAACCGTCAGCCAGGGCTCAGGCCAGAGACAACTGAATCGCGAAAAAGGGGGCGCCAATCCTGAAGGGCGCCCCCTTGTTTTCAGTATTCACGGCAGGAGGTAGGGGTGTTAGAGAGTGACATCCTCCGCTATTCCCGCCTTTTCTTTTATCACAGTTTCCACTTTTTCCCAGTTAACCCGGCCGGACAGTTTCTGCTTTTCGATCAGCTTCTTTGCGGTGGCGTCCAATCCAGTTCCCGTGCCGTAGGCATCCTGATGGACCTCCATGAATATGCGTCCGCTTTCTGTAACTGCCAATTTCACAGGACGATAGATGATTTCGCCCGGCGTGTTCACCTTGATCTCCTTGAAGAACCCCTCCATTTGTTCCGGATAGACCCTGATGCACCCATGGCTTGAGAAGCTGTAGATCGATCCGGGTTTGGTGGTGCTGTGGATCATGATGCCCGGGATGGAGGTCCTGATGGCGTATTTGCCGAGCGGGTTTTGGGGGCCTGGCGCCACGCTGGAAATAATTTCTTTGCCCTCCTCCTCCATCTCGGACTTGATTGACTGTGGAACATGCCAGGTGGGGTCTTTCTGCTTGGCGATGATTTTGAACCTGCCGGTGGGCGTCTTCCAGTCAAATTTTTCGCCCTTCTTGGGTACACCCAGGGCAACCGGTAACGATACAGCCAGTTTTCCCTCCTTGAAGTAGTAGAGCGTGCGATCGGGAATATTGATGACGATCCCGTTGGTCATCCGTTGGGGGATGATTTTGCGGTTGTTGTATTTCAATTTTTGACCGACCCGGAGCGGTGCCTTGAGGCCAATGTTGTTGATCCTGGCCAGATAGTACCGGCTGACCCCCAGTTTGGCCGCTACCAGCCGGAGCGTATCGCGCCTGACCACCGTATAGACACTGGCGTTCCCCACCAACTTGTCCGATATCACGCCGCTGGAGAAGCGTCCGGGATCGTCGTCGGTTATTGTTTGCCCTGTTGTCTGTGGGGGGGAGCTATGTTGCATTTCATCTGGCAGGAGACGGGCGGGAGGGGTGGGCCGCTGGCTCTGCGGCACATTTTCAGGTTTCCCGGACGAAGGCATGGCGTCCGACAGCACAGATGGTATGGAGGCCAGCCGGGTATTCGGTGACTGTTGGGTTTCGGTCGCGGGCGTATCGGAGATACGGTCCAACACTTTGGCCAGGAGAACGCGCGCCTTTTGAATGGTAAGCAGGTAATAGCGGTCGGACATCTCACGGTTTTTTTGCTGAAAATAGTGCTCTGCTTCCGAAAAGGAGGCATCAACACTGTGCATCTCGTCGGGTGCCGTCTCGGCAACACCCGTCTGCTGGAGAACAAAAAGCACCTTTTGGGCTTCGTCGCGGGTGGTTGCGTGTGTCAGGCCCGCCGTCAGCAGTACGAATGCCAGTGAGGTAATTATCTTTATGGGAAACGTGTGTGCGCTGTAATTTTTCATGATGGATCAGTTTCTACAATAAGTCACCGAATCTTAGCAACAAGATTTATCCGCCTCGACAGCGAGAGTTGGTGTTCGTTGCAGCCTGTCCCGCCGTCTGCGATCAGCTGATTGAAGCGCTTTCCATAGGGGGTAGAAAAAAATCACACACCCTGAAAATAAATATTGACAGCAGGGGACTCGTTCTGTATATTCCCAATTCCTGTTGACGAACTGGTCTTTGAAAACCGAATAGCAGTAGTAAGTGATTGCGGGTTTTACCAGTAGTGAATTTGAGTTTTTGTAATCAAACGTTTCAGTATATAACTGGAGAGTTTGATCCTGGCTCAGAACGAACGCTGGCGGCGTGCCTAACACATGCAAGTCGAACGGAGTTGAGGGGCTTGCTCCTCAATTTAGTGGCGCACGGGTGAGTAACGCGTAGATAATCTACCCGATGATCTGGGATAACATTTCGAAAGGGGTGCTAATACCGGATAAGCCCACGGCGGCCTTGGTCGTTGCGGGAAAAGGGGGGG
>DAIERH010000194.1 GCA_027346925.1 Geobacter sp. | reverse complement strand
GGTGCTTCTTCGTTACGATGAACAGTTTAATTGAAAATACTCTGTGAGTTTCTCTGTGTCTCCGTGGCTCTGTGGCCTAACTGCTGTTGATAGAATGAATTGAGAGGAGATAGGGCATGGCAGGCATGGTAGAGGACCGGGTGCTCTTCATCACCGGTGCCGGCAGCGGCATCGGCAGACAGATCGCAACGGACTTTGCCCGGGAGGGGGCGCGGGTGGCGCTGTGCGACCTGAACACCGAGGCGGCACGGGAGGCAGCGGACGAACTGGCGGCGGCCGGTTTCGAGGCCATCGGCCTGGGCTGCGACGTGACCCGCGAAGAAGAGCTGAAAAACACACTTGACCAGACCGTGGCCCGCTTCGGCAGGCTCGACATCCTCATCAACAACGCCGGCCTGCAACACGTGGCGCCCCTGGAGGAGTTTCCCACCGAACGCTTCGAACTGCTGGTAAAGGTGATGCTGGTGGCCCCCTTCATGGCCATCAAGCACGTCTTTCCGGGGATGAAGCGCCAGGGGTTCGGACGGATCATCAACATGGCCTCCATTAACGGGCTGGTCGGCTTTGCCGGCAAGGCGGCCTACAACAGTTCCAAGCACGGCCTGATCGGACTGACCAGGGTGGCGGCCCTGGAGTCGGCTCCCCACGGGATTACGGTCAACGCCCTTTGCCCCGGCTACGTGGACACCCCCTTGGTGCGCAACCAGTTGGCCGACCTGGCCAGGACCCGCAACGTCTCACTGGAACGGGTGCTGGAAGAGGTGATCTACCCGCTGGTGCCGCAACGGAAGCTGCTCTCCGTCAAGGACGTGGCCGACTATGCCCTGTTCCTGGCCAGCGACAAGGCCGGCAGCGTGACCGGACAGGCGGTGGTGGTGGACGGCGGCTACACCGCCCAATAGGGCGAATCAAGGATCACGCGGAAGAGGTGGCTATGGCGCTTCGGGAGATTCTCATCCACATGGACAGCACCCCCCAGTGTGCGGCCAGGCTTGAGTTGGCCGTTGATCTGGCCCGACGGCACGGAGCGCGGCTGACCGGCCTGTATGTGCTCACCTATTTCCCCTATGCTTCGCGCAATACAGCCGCCGAGGCCCAGGTGGAAGCAGCCAGGGACATGTTTCATGAGCAGGCCGGCGCGGCCGGCATAGCAGCGGAGTGGCGGCGGGTAGACTGGCAGGTGGTCGGCGTAAGCATCTGGGAGGTCATTACCCTGCACGCCTACTACACCGACCTGGTGGTGGTCGGCCAGACCAAAACCGGCAAAGCGGGCCAGACGGCAACCGAGGGGATTCCCGAACGGATCATCCTCGGATCGGGCCGTCCGGTGCTGATAGTCCCCTATGCCGGCAGCTTCAGCGGCATGGGGCAACGGATCATGGTGGCCTGGAAAGCGGGGCGGGAATCCACCCGTGCCCTCAACGACTCCCTCCCGCTACTCCAGGCGGCGCAAGAGGTGACGCTGGTGACCGTATCCGACACGCGTGACGGCGCACCCTCGCCCTGTACCATCTGTGAGCACCTGTCGCTCCACGGCGTGCCGGTCCGGGGCAAAAACCTGCCGACCGGCAATCAGCAGATAGCGGACACACTCCTCAACCATGTGGCTGAACAAGGGATCGACCTGCTGGTGACCGGGGCCTACGGATACACATCCAAAGGCGCGCCAGCGCTGGGCGTGGTGGCCCGGCAGCTCCTGCAGAGCATGACCATACCGGTCCTGATGTCCCACTGAGGCGGAGAACGGGCTATGGACAAGGAACTCCTGGAACTGGTCTTCGACAATGTCTACAACGGCATCTACATTGCCGATGGCACGGGTGCCACCATCCGGGTCAACAAGACCTTCGAGGAGATGTCGGGGATCAGCAACGCGGAGATCGCCGGCAAAAGCATGTACGACCTTGTGGGCGAAAACAACTATTTCAGTGGCTCGGCCACCCTGCTGGTACTGGAGCGCAAGGCGCCGGCCACCGTCACCTACAACACCAGCACCAACCGCAAGCTGCTGGTCAAGGGAAGGCCGATCTTCGACGACCAGGGCGAGATCCGCTACATCATCAACACCGTCTGGGACCTGACCGTCATCACCTACAACCGGGAGATCGACCTGGACACGGCCAGGGACTATTTCATGGGGCACGAGGATATAGTTGCCTGCAGCGAACCGATGCTGGAGGTGATCGACTATGCCCTCAAGGTGGCCAACAGCGATTCCACCGTGCTCATCAGCGGCGAAACCGGGGTCGGCAAAAGCATCATCGCCACCATGATCCACCATGCCAGCCAGCGCAAGAACCGTCCCATCCTCAAGCTCAACTGCGCCGCCATCCCCGAATCGCTGATCGAGTCCGAACTGTTCGGCTATGAGGCCGGGTCCTTTACCGGCGCGGACCGCAAGGGGAAACAGGGCCTGTTCGAGATCGCCGACAACGGCACGATCTTCCTCGATGAAATATCCGAGCTCCCCCTGCATGTCCAGTCCAAGCTGCTGGGGGTTCTCCAGGACCGGGAGTTCGTCAGGGTCGGGGGCCATAAGCTGTGCAAGGTGAACGTGCGGATCGTGGCCGCCACCAACAAGGATCTGGGCCGCATGGTGTACGAGGGGCGCTTCCGGGAAGACCTTTATTATCGCCTGAACGTGGTGCCGCTCCACGTCCCTCCCCTGCGGGAGCGGCGCGAGGATATCCCGCCGCTGGTCAAATCCTTTGTGGAAAAATTCAATGCCAAGTACAACAGCTACAAGACCTTTGCCAACAACCTGATCGACCTGCTCTGCACCCTCCCCTGGAAAGGGAATGTGCGGGAATTGGAAAACACCGTTGAACGGTTGATCGTCACCTCCACGGTCAACTACATCACCATCGAGCATTTCCACAAGGGCGGCCCGCTCCGCAAGGTCAAGGAAAGCCTCGGTTTGAAGAAGGCCCTGGCCGAATACGAGCGGGATATCCTGCGTCAGGCACGGCAAAAATACCGAACCACCCGGGAAATCGCCCTGGCCCTGGGGATAAGCCAGCCAAGCGTCGTCCGCAAGCTGCGTCAGTACAGCCTTGAATGAGTGCCCCCTCAACCACCTCTCCCCGTCCCCGTCCTCTTACGTAAAAGAATCTGATGATATGTATTTTACTCTTGCCTCATTCGCTATTTTGAGCAGTTATGACGGGAGGGCATCGCCGTTCATGCTGGATAAAACGTTGATGTCCGTTTTTTGTATAATGTTGTTATACTTTTAGTTGACTTGTACGTAAAGTGACACTATGATCGGCGTAACATCACCCCACCCGGGAGGAACGACATGAAAGACGTCTATATAGCGGAATCCCTGAGAACACCGTTTGGCTCATTCGGCGGCATGCTCTCGGATATAGAGGCGCCCAAGCTGGCCGCAACGGTCATGAAGGGGCTCTTGGCAAACTCGGGCCTGGATGCATCCATGGTGGACGAGGTGGTCGTCGGCCAGGTACTGTCAGGCGGCTGCGGCCAGGCGCCGGCCAGGCAGGCCATGCGGGCGGCCGGCATCCCGGACAGCACCCATGCCCTGACAATCAACAAGGTCTGCGGCAGTGGTCTCAAGGCAATCATGCTGGGGGCCGACAGCATCCGGCTCGGCGAATCGAACGTCGTGATGGCCGGCGGCATGGAAAACATGTCGCTGGCCCCCTATTTCCTCAAAAAGGCCCGCAACGGCTTTCGCATGGGCCATGGCGAACTGTTCGACCTGATGATCTTCGACGGCCTTCAGGACCCTTACACCGGCCGCCACATGGGGGAGATCGGCGAGGACAGCGTGGCCCGCGGCGGCCTGACCAGGGAGGAGCAGGACGAGTTTGCCCTGCGCTCCTACCGCCTGGCTCAGGATGCGGTCAAGGGGGGCGTGTTCAGTGACGAAATCGTTCCGGTGGTCAAGCAGGGGAAAAGGGGGGATGAGGTCATCACCAGCGACGAGGAACCCTTCAAGGTGGACTTCGACCGCCTGCCCCAACTCAGACCGGCCTTCCGCAAGGACGGCACCATTACCGCCGGCAACGCCTCCACCATCAGCGACGGCGCGGCCCTGCTGCTCCTGACCGACGAAGCCGGCCTCCGCAAACATGGACTCAAGGCCAAGGCCCGTATCGTGGCAACAGCCACCGAAAGCCGTCATCCGGACAACTTTCCCGAGGCGCCCATCGGCGCCATCGAAAAGGTCTGCGCCCGCGCCGGCCTGTCCGTGAATGACATCGACCTGTTCGAGATCAACGAGGCCTTTGCCTCGGTGGCCCTGCTGGCCATCAAGGGACTGGGGCTGCCCCTGGACAAGGTAAACGTCAACGGCGGCGCCTGCGCCATCGGCCACCCCATCGGTGCCAGCGGGGCACGCCTCGCGGCCACGGTGATCCGCGAACTGCATAAGCGCAGCGCACGCTACGGTCTGGCGACGCTCTGTATCGGAGGCGGCGAGGCGGTGGCTGTGATCTTCGAGCGGGTGTAAGTAACACCTCGTCAGACCAGTCAGACTGGTCTGACAAACACTAATGAATCACCATCGGAGGTTTATCATGATCAAAACGGTTGGGGTCCTCGGCGCGGGACAGATGGGGAACGGCATTGCCCATTGCTTTGCCCAGTATGGGCATAAGGTGCTTCTCTACGACATTTCTGCGGAGCAACTGGAGAAGGCTGTCGCCACGATAGGCCAGAACCTGGAGCGGCAGGCGAAAAAAGGGGT
>DAIERH010000193.1 GCA_027346925.1 Geobacter sp. | reverse complement strand
CACCACCTTTCTCAGCAAGATGACCACCGGTGCGGCCGTTATCTTCATGTTGACCTCGCTGACACTGGCCTACATCTCGGGTTTGCCGTCCTCATCTTCGATCATGTCCGGCAAAGGCAAGCCTGCTCCGACAGCCAAGGTTCCGGCGCAGGTGCCGCCAGCCACGGTGCCGGCGGGTCAGGCACCGGGTGCACCGGTACAGGGCAATCCGGCCACGGCGCCGGCTGCGCCGGCGGTCCCAACCCAACACAAGTAACGTATTTGAGCTTGATTGGCTCACAAGGTTGTGGTATAGAAGTACCCCCGATTGGTAATGACATAGGTTATGCGGTGGTGGCGGAATTGGTAGACGCACCAGCTTGAGGGGCTGGCGGGAGCAATCTCGTGATGGTTCGAGTCCATTCCACGCACCAAACAAGGAAGGCCGGGTAACGCCCGGCCTTTTATTTTCCCCATCCTTCCAGCGCCTCTTTCTTGCCTCAACATTCCTGCCGATGGTGATTTACCTCCATTTAGCGGCACCATCAGGGCAAAGAGCACTGTCATGCCCTGTGGATATGTGGTATAACAAAGCCATGCCAACCGCAATACTCACCCGATCACTCACCAAGCAGTACGGCCAACTCACGGCGTTGAGCGATTTCGACCTTGAGGTAGAACAGGGCTCGATCTTTGGTCTGCTGGGTCCCAACGGTGCCGGTAAGACCACGCTTATTCGCATCCTGACCACCCTGATGCGTCAGACCTCGGGCGAGGCTTCCGTGGAGGGGCTCGATACCGGTACCCAGGGCCGGGAGATCCGCCGTCTGATCGGGGTGGTACCCCAGGAGAACAGCCTGGACCGCTATCTGACGGCACGGGAGAACCTGGAACTGCATGCCCGGCTGCACGGCATGGAGGCCAGGCGCTACGCAAGCCGGATCGACGAGCTGTTGGAGCTGATGGGCCTGGCGGGCAGGCAGAAGGATTTTCCCGACACCTTTTCTGGCGGCATGCAGCGACGCCTAGTGGTGGCCAGGGCGCTTGTGCATGAGCCCCGGGTCTTGTTTCTGGACGAGCCGACCACCGGCCTCGACCCCCAGTCGCGCCGTGCGGTGTGGGACTACGTCCGCTCCATCGCCGGCAGCATGACCATCTTCCTGACCACCCATTACCTGGAGGAGGCCGAGCAGTTGTGCGACCGGATCGCCATCATGGACCACGGCCGGCTGATTGCCCTGGGGAGTACCCAGGAACTTAAGGATCGTCTGGCGGGCGGCACGGCCTACCGGATCGAATTTGAAACAGGAGCGCCGCGTTATGCCGAACTTCTCAAGGGGATGGCCTGCTTGCGCGAGATCGAGGTGACGGGACAGACTGTCTGCGTAGGTCTGGAGAGTTGGGAGTGCCTGTCCGAGGTGCTCGGTGCCCTGAACGGTGCCCCGGTGCGGCGCATCGCCCTGCGGGAGCGGACTCTGGAGGATGTGTTCATCAGTCCGACCGGCTCGGGGGTGCGGGAATGAGGCTGCGAGGTTCGCTGGCCATCTGGCGGCGCGACATGCTGGTGCTGCGCCGCAACATATTTTCCGAACTGGTGGCGGTGGCCGCCTATCCCCTGACCATCTACCTGGCCTTCGGCATTGGCATGAAGGGATACATCGGCCTGGTGGAGGGGGTGCCCTACAGTCTGTTCATTGCCCCCGGCCTGATCACCATGACCGCCGTCAACGCCGCTTACAGCGAGAGCGTCTGGAGCCTCTGGTTCCACCGCCGGGTGCAGTACACCGTCGATTCCTACCGGGTGACGCCCATATCCGTGTCCGAGATCGTGGTGGGCAAGATCCTGTCCGGCTTTTCACACGGCTTGGTCAAGGGGTTGGCGGTCGGCCTGGTGATCTTCGCCATCACGCCGTTTAGTTTCCCTCCCGGCCATCTGTTGGCCTATCTGGCCTTCCTGGTGCCCGGTTCGGCCTTCTTCTCCTGCGCCGGTGTCGTCTGCGGCACCATCATGGACAAGCCGGAGACCATCGGCAGGGTGGAGGCGGTTTTCATCATGCCGCTGATCTTCATGTCCGGCCTGTTCTTCCCGCTATCGTCCTACCCGGCGGCCCTGATCCCCTGGGTGCGGGCGCTTCCCACCACCGCACTGTTCGAGGGTGCGCGCCAATCACTGGTCACTGGCGGATTTTCCTTCGGTTATGGTCTTCAGGTCGCGGTAACGGCCCTGCTTGCCTTTATCGCGGCCGTGGGGATCTTCCGGCGGAAGATGGCGGAATAAGACACCCTGAATCCTAAGCCAGAGAAGCCGTGAAGGCGTTACGGATTCAGGGACTCCTTCCGCAGCATCTCCACCCGTTTCTGCAGGATGAGATCGGGCCGGTTTTCGGCTGCCATGGCTTCCAGGTGTTCGAGGTCTATGCCCAGCTCGGTTGCCGACATACGGGCGACCCGCACGGCACGCTCCCATTCGGTCAACTCGACGGCAACGCCTTTGTCCGCGCTGGACACCAGCGGCAGGATAACGGCGATTCCCGCTTTCAGGGCCTGTGCGGCCATTCTCACCCTGGTTGCGCCCCGCAGTTCCGCCCAGCGGTTGAGCGTGGCGTGCAGCCTGCTGGTCCAGGCCAGGGCCGTGCGGTATTCGGCGGGCAGGCGCAGGCGGTTGCAGAAGGAATGGGCCATGGCGAACCCCGCCTTATCGTGACCGTGATGTTTCGGATAGTCGGCAGGGTCGGTGGTCAGCTTGCCAAGGTCGTGAAACAGGGCGCAGAAGCGGGACAGCGGGGCGGTTGTCCGCTCGGTTGCCCGTGCCAGCACCTGGATCGAATGGGTGAAGAGATCGCCCTCGGGGTGGTGGAACAGCGGTCCGGCCGGGATGGCGGCCATGCGGAAGAGTTCCGGCAACATCCCCTCGCCAGCCTTGAGTTCCAGCATGCGCCGGAAGAACCGCTCCGGTTCGGGCGACTCCAGGGCCTTGAGCATCTCGCGGGTGAAACGCTCCACCGGGATGGGGGCGAGATGGGTTGCCCAGTCCAGTTCCCGCGCCAGTGTCTCGGTCTCGGGTGACATGCGCCAGCCATCGGCCTCGAAGCGAAGGGCCCGGAAGATGCGCAAGGGGTCGGCGAGGAACGAGCCGGGCGAGCAGGCCCGCAGGAGGCGCTGCCCAAGGTCGCGCCGCCCCTCCAGCGGGTCGATAATCTCGCCGCCCAGGCCCATGGCGATGGCATTGGCGGCGAAGTCGCGGCCGGCCAGGTCAGCGGCCAGGTCGGCAACACCCGTCAACGGCGTTGCCTCGATCTTGCCCAAATCCGCATCGTATCTGAACCAGATCGGCGCAGTGCTCTTCCCCTCCACCAGCCGGAAGCCCGCAGCCATGAACTCGCCCGGGGACAAGGCCGCGGCCAGGTCCAGGTCCCTGCTTTCCTTGTCCAGGAGCATATCCCGAACACACCCCCCCACCAGGAAGATGCGATCGTGGCAAACAGGGGGGAACAATCCTTTCAGAAACGCGATAGTAGAATTCATGGCGGCTCCCATCTTTAGCTAAGCCGGATCAAGGTTGCCCCTGTCAGTATGAACAGGGCCGAGACAAAGCGAATCCTCCCGAACGATTCGCGTAGGAAGAGGATACCGATCACCACCCCGATGACGATGCTGACCTGCCGGACCGGCACGGCATAGCTCACCGGCGACATGTTGAGGCCGTAGCGGAAGGTCAGGAACGAGGCCATCATCACCGGACCGCTCCACAGGATCAGGCGCCAGTTTGCCCGCAACTCCTCCGGGATCAGGGCCCGGTATTTGGGGCGGAGCATGTTGAAGGACATCAAAAACAACATGATCAGGACCAGGATATAGGTGAAGTGCAGGGGGGAATAGTGCCTGACGCCTGTCTTTTCGGCTATGGAGCCAATGGAATAGATGAAGCCCGCCGTCAGGGCGTCCCTGACCTGTGGGCTTTGCAGGTTGCGGAATGGTCGCACCAGTTCGTCCAGGGACAGGCGCTGCATCTGGATCGAGTAGGTGCCGAAGATCACCAGCAGGATGCCGCAGACACCCCGGATCGACAGGTGCTCACCCAGCAGGATCATACCCCAGATGGGCACGTAGATCATGGATGTCTGGCACAGGGGATAGACCACCGACAGGTCGCCGCCCCGGTAGGCCCGGCCGTTGAAGAGGTGGTAGAGCACGAAGCAGACCGCGCCGATGGCGACCATGAGCAGCGTCTCTGTCGAGGGGCGGTGGAATGGCCCCGGCACGAGCGAAATCGCCAGGGTGAACAGCCCGCTTGAGGCGACGAACATCCACCAGATGAAGACCGTCTTGTGGCGGCTGCGCTTCACCAGCATGTTCCAGAGGGCGTGCATCAGGGCCGATATGACGATCAGGGTGAAGGCAAGAGAGGACATGGGGGCATTATAGCCGAGGTTGGCGTTGCGTGCCGAGAAATCTTTGCCGAGCGCGGGTCACGCCTTCTTGACGAACTCGGACTTCAGCTGCATGGCGCCGATGCCGTCGATCTTGCAGTCGATATCGTGGTCTCCCGAGACGATGCGGATGTTCCTGACCTTGGTGCCGACCTTGACCACCGATGACGATCCCTTGATCTTCAGGTCCTTGATGACGGTCACCGAGTCGCCGTCGCTGAGCACGTTGCCGAAGGCATCGCGCACGAACACGACCGCAAGCGGCGCGGTGACCAGAAACGTCAATCCGAACACCAGCGCGAACACGGCAATCGACACCGCCGACTGG
>DAIERH010000192.1 GCA_027346925.1 Geobacter sp. | reverse complement strand
AAAAACGGAACTATAACCAATACAAAGGCTGATTTTTAACGCAAAGACGCGGGGATTCAAAGAAGATCATATTTCCAGAATCTTGCTTTGCGGCTTTGAACCATTGCGTCTTTGCGTTAATGCTTTTCAGGCTTTTATGGACAACCTTCTTTTCCATTTATGGCATCACCGCCGGCTTTTCCGCCAGCCACGGCGCCACGATGACCGCGCCCCGGCGGGCATCCCCCGAGGCATCGAGCACCTTGGCCACGATCCTTGACTCATCGTTGCTGCCCCACCAGTTCTGCACGGCGCTGACCACCTCCGACCCGGCATTGGCCAGGTTGTAACCGCCGTTGCCGCTGAAGATGCTTGCCCACACCACCCCCCGCCCGTCCTCAACCCGCATCCCGTCGGCCAGGTTGTCCCCGAACAGGCAGCGCTGCACCTTGATGCGAGCCTTGGCAAGGTGCAGGCCGGCATTACGGTTCCGCACGAAACGGGACATCAGCACCTGACCCTCCCCCCCCTTGAGCAACGCGCCGACACCATTGTCCGCAACTTCGCACGAACTGAATCTGATACGGCACTCCTCGCCCAGGACACCCTCCTGGTCACTTCCCGTGACCTTGACCGAGGCCAGCACCAGGGTCGAGCGGTAGGCGGCGATTCCCCGCCGGTTGTCCGTCACCGTCGCCTCGCGCAGGTCGAGCTCGCTGTCGTGGGACCCCAGGCCGGTTTCACAGGCGCTGATGGCCGCCATGGACAGGGTTGCGGTGCTGTCCCGCAACAACACGCCGGTGCCTGAACGTGCTATCGTCACCCCCTTGGCGCTGAACGAGGAGAAATGGGCCTCTATGGCCGTGTCGGCCCCCTCGATGCGGCAGTTCTCAAGCTGGTTGCGCTTTTCGCTGGACAGGAACAGCACGCCGCCCCAGTCCCCCCTGGCGGCCTCCAGAAAATGGGGGGCCAGGAGTACCGGCTTGTCGGCCGTGCCTATGCACTGGAGCCTTCCCAGCACCACCAAACGCGGCGTCTGCTGCATGATGGCGGACCTCATGAAGCGCACCACCGTCCCCGGTTCGATCCGTAACGTGGCCTGGGGCGCCACCACCAGACTGCCCCTGACGAGCACGGTCCCGCGCCAGGTCATATCCTCGGTTATGGTCAGGTCTTCATAACTGCTGTCACCACGGGTGATAACGGCCCGGTGCTCGCGGGCCACGGGTGTGGCGTCAAAGGCGTTGTTTCCGGTGGGATGGGCCCGTTCAAGGGGCACGTTCCCCATGGGGTTGGGGTTTTGCGGCGGTTCCTGGGGCAGAAGCCTTTCCTGGACATTGGGAACCGGCTTGCCCGACTGGGTCGCCGGTTTGGTGATATGGCCTTTCTCCGGTTCGGGCAGCGGTTTGACTGACGGTGGAATGGTATCGGCGGGAACGGTCACCGAGATGACCCTTTTGTTGCGCGACGCATCATCGCCCTCGAACAGGAACCTGAGGCAGCCGGCCAGCGGCAGCACCATGGCACAGACAATGATACGAGTGAGGATCCGGCGCCAGAGACGTGGGGAAGCGGAAGAGGTCACCGCTGGCGCCCCTCCCTGAGCAGGATGCGGTTCTTGCCGGCGCCCTTTGCCTGGTAGAGCAGGTTGTCGGCTACCCCCACCAGCGACGCGGCATCATCGGCATCGTAGGGATAACAGGCTATGCCGGTGCTGACGGTAACCGGCTCCGCTACATCCCTGCACAGTACCTTGGTGCTGTCGGTGATTATCCGCTGCCTGATCCGATCCGCCACCTTGCAGGCACTATCGACAGCAGTCTCGGGCAGGATCACCACAAACTCTTCGCCGCCGTAACGGAAGGCGAAATCCACACTTCGCAGGATCCTCCTGACGGACCGGCCTATGGTGGCCAGGATGCGGTCGCCCATGGGATGACCGTAGGTATCGTTGAATTTCTTGAAATTGTCGGCATCGATCAGGAGCAGGGACAGCGACAGGCCGTAGCGGCGCGCCCGCTCCAGCTCCTGGGGCAGCACCTTCTCGAAGTAACGGCGGTTATGGAGCCCGGTGAGCGCATCGGTGACGGCCATCTGGCGAGTTTCATGGTGCAGCTTGGCGTTTTCGATGGCCATGGCGGCAAACGACGCCAGCACCGAAACCAACGACATCCTGTTCTGATCAAAACTGCGCGGCTTGAAGTCGTCAAGATACAACACTCCGTGGATAGCACCCTTTGTCACCAGCGGGATGCAGATCAACGACCGTATCCCCTCCTGGACGGCCAGGGGATTGTTGAAATAATCGGCCTGCTGCGTATCCTCGATAAACAGGATCTCGTCCCGACTGAGCAACTGGTCGGTAAGGCCGCCCGGGGTCACGGTCCAGACATCACGGGCCACGAATGTGCTGCTCAGGCCAGCATGGGCGCGAAGGGTCAATTCACCGCTGCGATTGTCGTAGAGCGCAACGCTTCCGGCCGGCATTTCCGTAAAGTTCATGGCACTTTCCAGGATGGCGCCCAGGAGGGTATCGAGTTCGATACTGGAAACCGAGGCGTGCGCCACGCCGATCAGATCATTGAGCGCCCGCACCTGCCCCTTGAGTTCGTTGGCCCTACAGTTGTCGCAATCAGCAGTTGCCGCCATCCACTTCACACTCCTCGCAGAATCCGCTCAAAACTACCACATTTGACCATACCTGTAAATTTATTGTTATGGGGAAAGCACGGTCCTGTTTCCGACCCGCGGCAGGCACGTTTCCATGTGCTTTCAACATGTTAGTGTTTTCCAAAATAATCTGTTGACACGACATATATGTTGTGGTTTATTTCCTACCGCTCCACCAAATATTGTGGTTTTTCATCACATTCCCATTAAAAATCCCAATCCAGCGATTTGACACGACTATTTACCACATCACGAGGAGAATCCCGATGAAAACAGCCACCTCAAAAGATGCCATCCCCGCCCTTTCCAAAAATGCCGTAACCGTTCTCGAGAAGCGCTATCTGCGCCGTGATGTGGAGGGAAAGGTCCTTGAAACGCCAGCCGACATGTTCCGCAGGGTAGCCGAGACCATTGCGGCACCCGACAGGAAGTTCGACAAAAAGGCCGATGTCAAGGGGCTGGCAGACACCTTTTACCAGATGATGACCAACTTCGAATTCCTGCCCAATTCCCCGACCCTGATGAATGCCGGCCGTGAACTGGGCCAGCTCTCGGCCTGTTTCGTCCTGCCGGTGGGCGACTCCATGGAGGAGATCTTCGACGCGGTCAAGTACACCGCCCTGATCCACAAGTCGGGCGGCGGCACCGGTTTCTCCTTCTCGCGGCTGCGGCCTGCCAACGACGTGGTCAGCTCCACCACCGGCATCTCCAGCGGGCCGCTCTCCTTCATGCGGGTCTTCGACATCGCCACCGAGACCATCAAGCAGGGGGGCACACGGCGGGGCGCCAACATGGGCATCCTGCGGGTGGATCACCCCAACATCGCGGACTTCATCATGTGCAAGGCCGACCAGAAGCATCTCAACAACTTCAACATCTCCGTCGGCCTGACCGAAAAGTTCATGCAGGCCGTGGAGCGGGACGAGGAGTACAACCTGATCAACCCGCGCGACCAGAAGGTGGTCGGCACCAAGAACGCCCGCAAGGTGTTCCAGCTGATTGTCAAGCAGGCCTGGGAGAACGGCGAGCCGGGCATCATCTTCCTCGACCGCCTCAACCGCGACAATCCCACCCCGCACGTGGGGGAGATCGAATCCACCAACCCCTGCGGCGAGCAGCCGCTGTTGCCCTACGAATCCTGCAACCTGGGCTCCATCAATCTGGGAAAGTTCGTCAAGGATGGCGCGGTTGACTGGAAGCGGCTGAAAGAGGTGGTCCACAACTCGGTCCACTTCCTGGACAACGTCATCGATGCCAACAACTACCCGTTGCAGCAGATCCACGACATGACCCATGCCAACCGCAAGATCGGCCTGGGGGTCATGGGGTGGGCCGACATGCTGATCCTGCTGGGTGTTCCCTACTCTTCGGACGAGGCGGTCAAGCTGGGCAAGAAGGTGATGAAGTTCATCAACGACGAAGGTCACCTGGCCTCCCAGGAACTGGGCAAGAAGCGCGGTTCGTTCCCCAACTTCAAGGGGTCCATCTTCGACAAGAAGGGCGCCCCTCCCCAGCGCAACGCCACGGTTTCCACCATAGCCCCCACCGGCACCATCTCCATCATCGCCAACGCCTCCTCCGGCGTGGAGCCTTTGTTTGCCGTCTCCTACGTCAAGAACGTCATGGACGGCACCAAGCTGATCGAGGTCAACCCTGAATTCGAAAGGATCGCCCGGGAGCGGGGCTTCTACTCGGTGGAGCTGATGCAGAAGATCGCCGAGCACGGCACGGTCGCCGATCTCCCCGAGGTTCCGGCCGATGTGCGCAAGGTGTTCGTCACGGCCCACGACATCACCCCGGAAGACCACATCCATATGCAGTCGGCCTACCAGCTCTACACCGACAACGCCGTATCCAAGACGGTCAACTTCCCCAACAGCGCCACCATGGACGACGTGGAGAAGGTCTACATGCTGGCCTACCAGACCGGCTGCAAGGGGGTGACCATCTACCGTGACGGCTCCCGCGACGAGCAGGTGCTCTCCACCGCCAAGAAGGAAGAGCACGCCGCCGTGGCCGCCACCCCGGTGGAAGAGGACAAGAAGGCCATCAAGCGCGACCGTCCGAAAGCGCTCAAGGGGTGGACCTACCAGATGCAGACC
>DAIERH010000191.1 GCA_027346925.1 Geobacter sp. | reverse complement strand
CATCTTGGCGCTGGTGCCCAGTTCCAGGATCGGGAACAGGTCGGTCAGGTAGTCCCTCAGGGCGTTGCCGGATACCGTGATGGTATCTTTGCCGTCCTTTGCCCGCTGCATCGCGAAGTTCATCGCTTCCACGGGAGGCATGATATGAATTTCGAGGCCATTGGTATCGTGATCCTTCAGGTATTTGTTTACCTTTTCGATCACCTGGGCGTCGTGAGCCCTGTTCTTGTCCAGCCAGAAGACTGCCGGCGCACCGGTGGCCCGTGCCCTTCTCACCGCCAGCTTGACCCAGTCCTGGATCGGCAGGTCTTTGGCCTGGCAACCGCGCCAGATGTCGCCTTCTTCCACGTTGTGCTGGATCAGCACTTCACCTGACTCATCAACAACGCGCACCGTTCCATTGGCCGGCACCTTGAACGTCTTGTCGTGAGAGCCGTACTCCTCTGCCTTCTGAGCCATGAGCCCCACGTTTGAAACGCTGCCCATGGTGGTCGGATCGAACTGGCCGTTCTTTTTGCAGAAATCGATGCATGCCTGATACCACTCCGAGTAGGAGGTGTCGGGGATCACGCATTTCACGTCATGCAGCTTGCCGTCAGGGCCCCACATCCCGCCGGAATCACGGATAACCACCGGCATGGAGGCGTCGATGATGATGTCGTTGCTGGCATGCAGGTTGGTGATGCCCTTGTCCGAATCCACCATGGCCAGGGGAGGCCGTTTCGCGTAAACCGCCTTGATATCCGCTTCGATCTCGGCCCGCTTGGCTTCCGGCAGTTTCTGGAGTTTCAGATACAGGTCGCCCAAGCCGAGGTCTGGATTGACACCCAGCTCCTTAAAGGTAGCCGCATGTTTTTCAAAAACGTCCTTGAAATAGACGGAGACGAAATGGCCGAACATGATCGGATCGGAGATCTTCATCATGGTGGCCTTGAGGTGCACGGAGAACAGCACCCCTTTCGCCTTGGCGTCCTCGATCTGCTCCTCGATGAATTTGCGCAGGGCACGGACACTCATGTACGTTCCATCGAGGACTTCGCCCGCCAGGAGGGGCAGCTTCTCTTTCAGGACCGTGACCTTGCCGTCTTGGCCGACAAACTCGACCTTGACGTTGCCCGCCTTCTTCATGGTGACGGATTTTTCATGGTGGTAGAAATCGCCATCGGACATATTGGCTACATGGGTCTTGGAGTCCGGGGTCCAGGCACCCATCTTGTGCGGGTGCTTCTTGGCGTATTCCTTTACTGCCCGCGCCGACCTCCTGTCGGAGTTACCTTCCCTCAGGACCGGGTTAACGGCGCTTCCGAGACACTTGGCATACCGTGCATGCAGTTCTTTCTCGGCATCGGTCTTCGGCTCCTCGGGATAATCCGGAAGCTTGTAACCCTTTTCCTGCAATTCCTTGATGGCGGCCTTCAACTGGGGGATTGAGGCGCTGACATTGGGCAGCTTGATGATATTGGCCTCGGGTTTCTGCGTGAGCTCACCCAGTTCAGCCAGATAATCCGCCATCCTTTGGCTCTCCGTCAGATAGTCGGGAAAGTTGGCAATGATCCTGCCTGCAACAGAGATGTCCCGCGTTTCGACAACAACGCCTGCCGCCTTTGTGAAGGCGTTGACGATGGGGAGTAACGAGTACGTTGCCAGCGCGGGTGCTTCATCAATTTTTGACCAAATGATCTTTGCAGTTTCTGTTGTCATATTCTCTCCTTAATTTTTATGCCAGATTGCCAAAGATTTAAAGAAAGGACAGCCGTAGCTCGCTTCCCGTTGTGATCGTTTCCCCTGCGGGAACGACCACCTGGATGGCAAGTCATGCACCGCTCACCTTCTTGGTACTATTTGGCGTAATCAACCAGTGGATCAGCTCAAAAACAACGGGATATATTTCGTATTACTTCAATTTTACCAACAAGTTACAGACAGACTAAAAATCGTGTATACAGTATACAAAACCCCCGAGACTGTCAAGCAAAAAACTATTTCATACCACCGCCACATGGGGGTTGCAACTATTGATTTCAGATTACCTCCGGCCGGAATAGCGCTTGGCCTCGATGGCCTCGTCGCGGGAAAAATTGCGGGGAATCTTGAGCACCTGGCCGGGCCAGAGCTGCCTCGGGTCGCGGATCTGATCGCGATTGGCACGGTAAATCAGCGGCCACAGGGATGCTTCGTTGTAGATCTCGCTGCGGGCGGCAATCTGGGGCAGTGTTTCGCCACGACGTACCGTGTAACTGGATGGGGCGACGGCCGCATGCTCCCTGGCCTGGTTTCCTCCTCGTGCACCGCCAGTTCTGGACTCCTCGACGGTCAATCTGGCCCGTTCCTGGATGCGCAGCTGCTGTTCAGCCCGGGCAGCCTCACGCATCAGGCGCTCCTCCTCGGCGCGGGCCTTCTCTTTCGCCACCCTGAGACGTTCCTGCTCGGCTTGACGCTGTTTTAAACGTCGCAATTCGGCCTTCAGCACCTCGCCCTTTTGCAGGGCCAGCAGGTAATAGCTGTCAGCCGACTCCTCATCCCGCTGGACATGCAACACGGCCTCGCCGTGCTCGAAGGTCTCGACCAGATTGCCATATTCCTGGGGAAACAGCCGGGGGGTATCCTGACGGCCAAGCTCATTGACCAGCGACGTCGCCCTGGCGCGCCATGTGGGTGCCGGCGTCGAGCAGGCCGCCAGCAGGCAGCAGCACATAAGGAGTATGGTCGCAGCCCCCCGGCGCATGGGAAGACGACTACCCCTGTTTTTCCACCAGCCGGATACCCAGTTCGCGCAGCTGTTTGTTTTCGACCCCGGAAGGCGCCTCGGACATGAGACAGGTCCCTTTCTGGGTCTTGGGGAAGGCGATCACGTCGCGGATGGAGTCGCTGCCGGTCAGAAGCATGATCAGACGGTCCATGCCAAAGGCGATGCCACCGTGGGGCGGCGTGCCGAATTCCAGGGCATCCAGAAGGAAACCGAACTTACTGCGGGCAGACTCCTCGGACAATCCCAACATGCGAAACATCAGCGACTGGACCTGTTCCTGGTGGATCCTGATGGAGCCGCCGCCGATCTCGTTGCCGTTCAGCACCAGGTCATAGGCCTTGGCGCGGCAGCGGCCGGGATCGGATTCCACGTACTGAAGGTCTTCATCCATGGGCGCGGTGAATGGGTGGTGCACGGCGGCCCAGCGTTTTTCCTCCTCGTCCCACTCCAGAAGCGGAAAATCGGTCACCCAGACGAAGCGGAAATCGTCCTTGCTGGTCAACTTGAGGTGAGCCGCCAGGTGATTTCGCAGCTTGCCAAGGGAGTCGTTGACGACCTTGGGCTTGTCGGCCACGAAGAACAGCAGGTCTCCCTCCTCGGCCCCGAAGGTCGCATTCATGGCGGAGATCTCCTCAGGGGTGAAGAACTTGGCGATGGGGGAATGCCATTCGTTGTTCTCTATCTTGACATAGGCCAGTCCCTTGGCGCCGTAGATCTTGACGAACTCGGTCAGGTCATCGATCTCCTTGCGGGAGAATGTTGCACACCCTTTTGCGTTGAGACCCTTGATGATGCCCCCCTTGGCGGCAACATCGGCAAAGACCTTGAAGCCCGAGCCCTTGACCAGATCGGTCAGCTCGCACAACTCCATGCCGAAGCGCAGGTCCGGGTTGTCCACCCCGAAGCGGCGGATGGCCTCGCCATAGGTGATGCGCTCCACCGGAAGCTGCACCTCGACCCCCTTGGCCTCCTTGAAAATACGGGCGATCAGCCCTTCCATCACGGTTATGATATCTTCCCGGTCGATGAAGGACATCTCGCAGTCGATCTGGGTGAACTCGGGCTGCCGGTCGGCGCGCAGGTCCTCGTCGCGAAAACAGCGCACCACCTGGAAGTAGCGGTCAAAACCGGAGATCATCAGGATCTGTTTGAATATCTGGGGGGATTGGGGCAGGGCATAGAAGCAGCCCTGATTGATGCGCGACGGTACCAGGAAGTCACGGGCGCCTTCCGGAGTGGATTTGGTCAGAAAGGGCGTCTCCAGTTCTATGAAACCGTTTTCCGTCAGATATGAACGGGTAACCTGGGAAACCTTGGAGCGCAGGATCAGGTTATACTGGAGTTGGGGACGACGCAGATCCAGATAGCGGTGCTTGAGGCGGATGTTCTCGTTCGCCTCGCTGAACTCGTCCAGCATGAAGGGAAGCGGCTTGGAGCGGTTGAGCAGCTTGCACTCAACCACCCGGATCTCCACTTCTCCGGTCCGCATGTTGGGGTTGACCGTACCTTCCGGACGGGGGATGACCTTGCCCTTTATTGCCAGGACGAACTCGCTGCGCACTGTCTCGGCCACGGCATGGGCAGCACTATTCACCTCCGGGTCAAAGACGACCTGGGCGATCCCTTCCCGGTCGCGCAGGTCGATGAAGATCAAGCCGCCGTGGTCGCGGCGGCGCAGGGCCCAGCCCATCAGGATCACCTCGCTGCCGATATCTCCGGCAGTCAGATCACCGCAGTAATGTGTCCGTTTCCAGCTTCCCAGCGTATCCATATAATCCTCCGATGGTAGTGTCAGTTTATGAGTTTGCCGATGCTGCCGAAGCGCGGCCGGAATTTGTCCTTGTCCCACGACCAGTACTTGATGAACGCCAGTCCCTTGATCTTGTCCCGGGGAACAAACCCCCAGAAACGGCTGTCGTATGAGCGGTCCCGGTTATCCCCCATCACAAAGTAGGAGTTGGGCGGCACGGTGACCGGCCCGAAGGTGTCCCTGGGATTCATCTCCTTGGGGATGATA
>DAIERH010000190.1 GCA_027346925.1 Geobacter sp. | reverse complement strand
TGGGGATCGACGAGGTAAACGGCCGGGCGCTCAGCATCGAGCGGATCGCCGTGTGTTGTTAAATTCTACTTCTGCCACGGAGACACAGAGACACAGAGAAAATCTTTGTATGTAAGCGATTGAGCGTTATGGTTTTTCTTGTATACCTCCGTGTCTCTGTGTCTCCGTGGCAGGTTTTTGAAAGGTGTAACCTATGACTGTTGCCGAACAGATGGCCGTTATCAAGCGCGGCGCCGTTGAGATCCTGATTGAGAAGGAACTGGAGGAGAAGCTGGAGCGGTCGCTCAAGACCGGCGTTCCGCTGAAGATCAAGGCCGGTTTCGACCCCACCGCCCCGGACCTGCACCTGGGCCATACCGTGCTGATCCACAAGCTGCGCCAGTTCCAGCACCTGGGCCATGAGGTCAACTTCCTGATCGGCGACTTCACGGGCATGATCGGTGACCCGAGCGGCAAGTCCGAGACCCGCAAGGTGCTGACCCGCGAGGATGTGCTGAGAAACGCCGAGACCTACAAGCAGCAGGTATTCAAGATCCTGGACCCGGAAAAGACCAAGGTGGTATTCAACTCCAGTTGGCTGAACGAGCTCGGTGCGGGCGGCATGATCGGCCTGGCCTCCAAGTCCACCGTGGCGCGCATGCTGGAGCGGGACGACTTCCACAAGCGCTTCACCACCCAGCAGCCCATCAGCATCCACGAGTTTCTCTACCCGCTGGTGCAGGGATACGACTCGGTGGCGCTCCAATCGGACGTGGAACTGGGGGGCACGGACCAGAAGTTCAACCTGCTGATGGGGCGCGAACTGCAGCGCGAATGGGGCCAGTCGCCCCAGTGCATCCTGACCATGCCGCTGTTGGAGGGGCTGGACGGGGTCAACAAGATGTCCAAGTCGCTGGGCAACTACATCGGCATCAACGAGCCGGCCGACGAGATCTTCGGCAAGGTCATGTCCATCTCCGACGACCTGATGCTGCGGTACTACGAACTCCTGTCCGACATGACGCTGGCTGAACTGGAGAAGCTGAAGCAGGGGCTGGCCGACGGCGCCGTTCACCCCATGACCGCCAAGAAGTCCCTGGGTCGCGAGATCGTGACCCGTTTCCACGGCCCTGGCGCCGGCGAGGCTGCCGAGGAGAACTTTGTCAAGCGTTTCAAGGAGAACGAGATCCCGGACGAGATGCCGCAGGTGAGCTACCGGCTGACCGGCGGGGCGGTGTTGCTGGCCAAGGCCATGACCGAGGCCGGTCTGACCAAGTCCAACGGCGAGGGGCGGCGCGCCATCGATCAGGGGGGGGTCAAGCTGAACGGGGAAAAGGTCAGCGATACCAACCTGGAGTTGACCGCCAGCGGCGAGTACATCGTCCAGATCGGCAAGCGACGGTTCGCACGGGTCGTGATCGCCTGACATCAACTAACAGACGACACGTCATGATAAACCCAAAGCGAGAGGGACAGGCAAAGCGCCTGCCCCTCTCCTTTTTCAGCCCTATTGGGAAAATCCCCGCCTACATCTCCAAAATCACCGGCAGGATCACCGGCCTCCGCTCGATGCTCTTCTTGAAGAAACGCCTGAGGGCCTGGCGCACGGCCTGCTTCACCTCTTCACAGTCGCAGCGCATCTCCTCGTTCAACTCCTCCAGGGCCGCCACCACCACGGAGCGGGCCTGCTCAAGATACTCCTGGCTCTCATCCTCGAACACAAAGCCGCGCGAGACGAGGTCCGGGCCGTAGATGGTGGCGCCGCTCGACTGGTTCATGCCGATGATCACCACCACCATGCCGTCCTCGGAGAGGTGCTTGCGGTCCTTGAGCACGATGGCGCCCACGTCGCCGACCCCCTTGCCGTCCACGAAGACCCGCCCCGATTCCACCTTTTCCACGATGGCCGCCGTGTCGGCGTAGAACGAGATCACGTCGCCGTTGGTGCCCAACAGGCAGCGCTCCTCGGGGATGCCGACCTTCTGGGCCAGCTGGATATGCTTGACCAGGTGGCGGTACTCGCCGTGCACCGGTATGAAGAAGCGGGGCCTCACCAGGTTGAGCATCAGCTTCAACTCCTCCTGGCTGGCGTGCCCGGAGACGTGCACCTCGGAGACCTTCTCGTGGAAGACCTCGGCGCCGCGGCGGTAGAGGTGGTTGATCAGCTCGGAGATGGTGCGTTCGTTGCCGGGGATGACGCGCGAGGAGAGGATGACCGTGTCGCCCGGTTCCAGCTTGATCTGCTTGTGGTCGTCCATGGCGATGCGGGTAAGCGCCGACATGGGTTCCCCCTGGCTGCCGGTGGAGATGATGCAGACCTGCTCCGGCGGCAGGTGGCCCAGCTCCTTCAGGTCCATCAGCATGTCGTCGGCGATGGTCAGGTAGCCGAGCTGGCGGGCGATGCGCACGTTGGCGATCATGGAACGGCCGTTCAAGAGGATCTTGCGGCCGCAGCGGATTGCCACGTCGGCCACCTGCTGCACCCTGTGGATACTGCTGGAAAAGGCGGCTACTATGATGCGGCCCCGGCACTTGGGGAAGATATCGGCAAAGGCCTCGCCCACGTACTTTTCCGAGAGGGTGTATCCTTCCCGCTCCACGTTGGTGGAGTCGGAGAACAGGGCCAAGACCCCGGCGTCGCCGTAGCGGGAAAGGCTGGCCAGGTCGGTCAGTTGGCCGTCCACCGGGGTCTGGTCCAGCTTGAAATCGCCGGTGTGGATCACCACCCCTTCGGGCGTGGTGATGGCCAGGGCGCAACCGTCCACGATGGAGTGGGCCACCCGCAGGAACTCAACCCGGAAACAGCCAAGTTCCACCGTGTCGCGCGGCTTGACCACCACCAGGTCAACCTTGTCGTCCAGCTTGTATTCCCGGAGCTTTTCGTTGACGAACCCCAGGGTCAGGGCCGTGCCGTAGACCGGCACGTTCAACTCCTGCAGCACAAAGGGGAGCGCGCCGATGTGGTCCTCGTGGCCGTGGGTCAGGCAGATGGCCCGCACGGAGCCAGAGCGTTCGCGCAGCCAGGAGATGTCCGGGATGACATAGTCGATGCCGAGCATGTCCGGTTCGGGAAACATCAGGCCGCAATCGACAATGACGATATCGTCGCCGCACTGGTAGGCCATCATGTTGAGCCCGATTTCACCGAGCCCGCCAAGCGGGATGATCTGAAGGGGTGCGTTGGATTCAGGGGCGTCCATGAATTATCTTTCTTGTTGCAAAGGGACCAAGGCGGCGATCTTCCCGTCGCAACGGGCGATCCATTCCCTGCCCGGGGTTTTGAGCCATTTTGCCGCGTAGAACGAGCTGCGCAGGGAACGGTAGGCGATGAGGGCGCGGGTGACGTCACCCAGGCGTTCGTTGGCCTCGCCGATACCCCAGAGTCGTTGCGCCGCCCTTTCGACAAGGGGGTGTGCGGGGATGTACATGTGGATGGCGGATTCGTAACCGGCCACGGCTCCGGCAAAGTCGCCCCGGGCTAAGGCGTCCTCGCCCATGGCGAACTGTGTTGCCATGCGCCACCAGGTGGTGCCCAGGAAGAGGAGCAGGCTGATGCAGACGATCAGCGCCCCGTTGACCGCTATGATCCTGATACGTTCAGCCATTGGTTCACCTGAAGAAGTTAGGGATAATGAGCAGCAAGACGCCCATGACCGTCAGCGCCACCCCGGCCAGGACGGCCAGCGCTGCGGCGATGTCCAGGGGCGGGCGCTTGCGGTGCGCCGCGGGCAGTCCCCAACAGACACCCCCCAGTCCCGGCAATGATCAGCGGGATGTATTTCAGTCCGGCAAGCATTAACCCTCCAGGGCCGAGGAGATGGCGGCATGCACCCGTTCCATCAACTGCGCCTCGGCTTCCCCCTTGGGCCGGCCCAAGGCTTGTGCCAGGGGCGGATGCAGGGTGATGGTGATATTCCCCCGGTACAGCCTGATCCGGCCGGCCGGGTTGATCCTGCCGCTGCCGTTGATGGTGACCGGCACCACGGGGACACCGGCCTTGAGCGCCAGCAGGAATCCGCCCCGCTTGAAGGGGAGCAGGCAACGGTCCTTGGAGCGGGTCCCCTCGGGAAACATGACCACGCTCTTGCCGTCCCTGATGATGGCGGCGGCATTGTCCATGCTTCTCAATGCCTTGCGGCCGTCGCTGCGGTCCAGCGGGATGTAGCCGCCGCGCCGCATGGAGGGGCCGAATACCGGGATGGCGAACAGTTCCTTCTTGGCGACCCAGTAGATCCGGCGCGGCATGCTGGCCTCGAGCGCCAGGATGTCGAAATTGCTCTGGTGATTGCTCATGAAAATGACCGGGCCATCCGGAATATGCTCCCTGCCGCGCAGATCGACCTTCACGCCGGCCATGGCCAGCGCAAGGCGTGCCCACCATCGGGCATGGAAGGCGTAGGCCCTGCCGCTGCCATCCAGCAGCGTCCAGACGATCGCGCTTGCCGCAAAAAGAAAGGTCAGGGGGATGAACACTGCCAGAAACAGGTATGCGCGTAGCATGCGGAACTCCCGTTACAACGGGCATAACTTACTGTGTTCCCCAATCCGAGTCAAACGAAATTGACATGCACGCCGAACCATGGCCGTGAGACGTATCGCGGCGCGTCTTTGCCGCAAGACAGAAAAGGCCCGGAATTCCGGGCCTTTTCTGTCTTGCGATGGAACATGTTGTCTACAGCATCTGCGGTTGCGCCAGGGAAACCATCAGGGCGGCTGCCTGGGTGCTGGTCAGTCCGGCGATGTTGCCGCCGATCATGGCCTGGGTCGTAAGATCGGCCCCCTTGATCGTGGCCAGTTGGGCCTGCGACGGGG
>DAIERH010000018.1 GCA_027346925.1 Geobacter sp. | reverse complement strand
TCCTTTGATTTCAATTTTTCGTGCCTTAAGCACAAAGCGGGGAACCTGACGGTTTCCCCGCTCCCCATTGCCTGCTTTTGTGCCTTGTACCCACAAACAATGAATCGGGCAGTGTATATACCACACAGGCTCCAAGGATTCAAGTCTTGCTTGCCCCATCTGGGTCACTTCTATTTTAAGACGTGCTTAAGAAAAGCAAAGAGGGTTGTGGCAAAAGTCACAACCCTCCGTTTTTATTGGTGGAGATGAACGGGATCGAACCGTCGACCTATGCGTTGCGAACGCATCGCTCTCCCAGCTGAGCTACATCCCCACAGACTGATTCAACCGGCGGGAGAACTATATACCATACGGGAAACTGTTTCCACATTTTTTCACGTAACGCCTTCTTCCCCATCCGGGCAGCATCCATGGGATGGTCATTCGTGCGCTTCGGTCAACGGCAGGGTCACCGTGAAAACAGCGCCCTTTCCCTCGTTGGCCGCCGTAATGCTGCCATTATGGTTCATCAGAATGCGGTTGACTATGGCCAAACCAAGCCCGGTACCGTGCCGCTTGGTCGTGAAGAAAGGATTGAATATCTTGGGCAGCATGTCTGCGGGAATCCCGCCGCCGGTGTCTTTAATGCTGATCTGCACGTAATTGTCGGCAGAGGGTGCCCGCCGCACCGTGACCTCGATATCCCCGCCGTCGGGCATAACCTCACAGGCATTGAGCATCAGGTTGAGAAAGACCTGCTTGAGCTGGTAGGCGTCGCCCAGAATCGGCCATGGTCCGGGGCAGAGAGCAGGTGTCAGGCGGATGCCCCGGTCCTCCAGGGCCAGGGCGCAACTGTCGAAGCACTCTTTCAGGGTTTCCTCAAGATCGCAGCGACAGTAACAGATGGTCGGCTTGCGGGAGAAGGCAAGGATGTCGGCCAGCATCTTTTCCAGATGGCCGACCTCCTTGAAGATGGTATCGGCATAGTGATGCTCACGACATGCGCTGGGCAGCGACTTCAGCAGGCGCCCCGCAAATCCGCCGATGGTGATCAGGGGGTTCTTCAGTTCATGGACCAGATTGGCAGCCATTTCGCCGATGGCAGCCAGACGTTCACCGTGGAGGAGGCGTTCACGTGCGTCGCGCAGATTGGAGTGGGCGTCCTCGATGCGATTGTAGAGCATGGAGTTTTCAATGGCCATGCCGGCTTGATTGGCAAACAACTGCAAAAAGTGCAGGTTGTCACGGCTGATGCCGGCTCCGGATGCGGGGTTGTCAACGACGATGATCCCCAGGGTCCTGTCACGTGCCACCAGGGGGGCGGCCGCAAACGCGGAAATGTCAAAATGATTTATGAAACTGCAGGCCATGCACTCCTCACAGTCGGCGTCTTCAATGTAAAAGAGCCGGTTTTCCACGATGACCCGCTTGATGACATTACACCCCTCGTCCAGTTCGATACGCGTTGCGCGCACGCGGGCGCAGAAATCAGTGTCCCGCTGGCGGAGGATAACGTCATCGCCGATATCCCACCGGCTGCTCAGGGAGGTTTCGTCACCGACCACCGTCAGACCGTCGGCCGTATCCGTGGTAACGCCCAGCATCCCCTGCAACACACCGGACTTCTCGCTGCGCAGGAAGAGCATGGCTCGTTCGAACAGGGGCGGGGTTCCGGAGGTGAGGGCGGCAAGTATGAGGTGGGTCAGTTTGTTGAGGCGGATGGTGGACAGCATGGTGTTGCTGAACCGGTAGAGGAGGGTCAACTCATTGAGTTGTTGGGCTGCTGCGGCTTGATTGCCTGGGATGCGGTCTACCATTACGTGCACCTGCCGCCGGGGGGATATGATGAAGGCAACTAGAGACGCCTTTCCTTCTCTTCCTCTTCCATCTTGCAGTTGATGCAGAGCGTGGTAACCGGCCGCACCTTGAGCCGCGCCTCGCTGATCTCTTCTCCGCACTCCTCGCAGATGCCGAACTCGCCATTGTCTATGCGGTCCAGGGCGTCTTTGATCTTGTTGATCAGCTTCCGTTCGCGATCGCGGATACGCAACTCGAAGTTGCGGTCCGACTCCTGGGTGGCCCGGTCGGTGGGATCGGGAAAGTTGGATGAATCCGAGTTCATCTCGGTGACGGTCTTGCCCGCTTCGCTCAAGAGTGCCCTCATCTCATCGCTCAGGACATTCCTGAAGTATTCTAGTTTTTCCGCTTCCATGGCCTGCTCCTGGATTCGTGTGAAATGTATAAATTTTAAAGACTCCGACGGAACAAGTCCAGAAAAAAATAGGGTTACTGGATGAGCAGTCGCATTGCCTCCTCCACCGAGGTCACGCCTTCAAGCCTGATCCGCCCTTTCTTTAGCCGTTTCAGGTTCCCCGCGGGGAGGATGCAGGCCTGAAAACCGAGCTTTTCCGCCTCGGCGATGCGCTGCTCCGGCTGGGTGATGGCCCGCACCTCTCCCGCAAGACCCACCTCTCCCAGCACCACGGTCTGGGGGGCGATGGCCTTGTCCAGGTGGCTGGAGGCCACCGCCATGATCATGGCCAGGTCGGCGGCCGGCTCGTTGAGACGCACCCCGCCGGCTGCGTTGAGGAAGATGTCCTGGCCTGCCAGATGCAGCCCGACCTTCTTCTCCAGCACCGCCACCAGAAGCGCCAGGCGGTTGTGATCCACCCCGATGGTGGTGCGGCGCGGGACGCCGAACGAGGTCTGGGTGACCAGGGCCTGGAGTTCCACCAACAGGGGGCGGCTCCCCTCCAACGAGGCGGTGACCACTGATCCGGCAACCCCCAGGGGGCGCTCGGCGAGGAACAGTTCGGACGGGTTGGCCACCTCAGCCAGCCCCTCCTGCTTCATCTCGAACACGCCGATCTCGTTGGTGGAGCCGAAACGGTTCTTGACCGCCCTCAGGATGCGAAAGGGGTGACTGCCGTCCCCCTCGAAGTACAGCACCGTGTCCACCATGTGTTCCAGCACCCGCGGGCCGGCGATGGCGCCGTCCTTGGTGACGTGCCCCACGATGAAGACCGGGATGCCGCTCCCCTTGGCCAGCACCATCAGTTTGCCGGCCGACTCCCGCACCTGGCTTACGCTGCCGGGCGCCGACTCAAGGGCCGACGTCCAGACGGTCTGGATGGAATCGACCACCATGGCCCTCGGTTTGAGGGTCGCGGCATGGCCCAGGATCGCCTCAAGGGAGTTTTCCGCCAGGATCAAAAGCCGCTTGTGCGACGCCCCCAGACGCTCCCCCCGCAGGCGGGTCTGTGAAGCCGACTCCTCGCCGGAGACATACAGTACCTCACCGGTGCGGCCCGCCAGATGGTGCATGGCCTGTAGCAGCAGGGTCGATTTGCCGATACCGGGATCACCGCCAATCAGCACGAGCGAACCGGGCACTATCCCGCCCCCCAGTACCCGGTCCAGCTCATTGATGCCGCTTTCGAGCCTGGTTTCCCCCTGGGCCGGCACGTCGCAGATCGGCACCGGGCGCGAACGCTCCCCCACAGGGCCGCACTGGGCCGGCTTGACGGCCACCTCCTCGGCCATGCTGTTCCATGCCCCGCAGTCGGGGCATTTTCCCAGCCACTTCGGAGATTGGCAGCCGCATTTCTGGCAGGTAAAGACGGTTTTCTGTTTCACAAAAACTCCTTGCCGTTGCATGAGGGATCAGTGAGCGGTATGTACGCTGCCCGGATCGTTTTCGGGACAGTGTATATGGTGCGCAATCGTTATACAAGAAATGACCGCAACACGTTGCACAACACACACATGCAACGCCAACAACCCTCCGATACACCCTGAAATGCCTACTGGCGGATAGTTGCGGCCGTACTGGCCGTATGCCCCCGGGCGCATGTTGCACCGCCCTCCCTTTTTTGATGCAACAGAAGGTATCCGCGAAACGCCCCCTCATATAACATACCGTTACTATTGGTGTTTTTAGAACACACCCCAAGGCAAACCATGGCATCTATCTTGAATTTGTAATTATCGTAGTTACGGAAGCACTATATTGCTCCGTCTATGGCGTCTGCATGACGTTCCCGTATTTCAAACGAACGCCGGTGGGTTTGTTCTCAAAGTAAATGATCGAGCGAGGCGCTCGGCAAAGGAGACATGATGATGAAAAACAATCGGGATTGTAAAAGGTTGGAAGGTTTTTCCCCCGTGCTCTCATCAGGTGATTTCGAATTTCTGAAATTACCGGGCAAGGAAACCAAGGTACGCCTGATCCATGAGCTGTTCGAATCGGGCAAAGAAGCGGAGGCACGGAAGGCACTGAGAGAAGCCCTGGCCGAGCTGACGAAATCTTCCCCGTGCGCGGGAGGCGCCAAAACCTCCGGGAGAACGGAGGCGGCACATGGAAAGCGGCACGGGCAAGCGGTTGCCACAGCCCATCCGCTACGCTCCGGGTCCGGCATTTAATTTCCGTCCCTCACAAATCCGCCAAACCAGCGACTTTCAGCCAGCGCCAAAGCGTGGTCCTGTCGACACCCAGCTCCTGGGCCGCACCGGCTCGGTCCCCTCTGTGGCGGGACAGGAGGTCCACGAGCGCAGCGGCAGGAGGCGCTTTGCTGCTGCGCCGGGATGGGTTCCGCTCTTTCTGGGCTGCCTTTAGGAAGTTCTTCGGCATGTGATCCAGCCCGATCTCGCTCCCCTTGCAGAGGATTACCGCCTGCTCGAGCAGGTTGAGCAATTCACGGACGTTTCCCGGAAAATCGTAGTTAAGGAAAAGTTCCAGCACTTCCAAGGAGATCCCCCGGATCTTCTTGCCGTAAGTGAGATTCAACCTCTTCAGCGCCATTTCAATCAGAAGCGGAATGTCCTCTCTCCGTTCCCGCAGCGGCGGTATGCTCAACGTCACTATGTTGATCCTGAAATAAAGATCGCGGCGAAAGGTCCCCTCCTCCACCATTTCTTCGAGGTTTCTGTGGGTGGCGGCGATGAAGCGGACATTGGCCTTGATCGGGTTTTTTGCCCCAAGGGGTTGGAACTCCTTGTTTTCCAGGACCCGGAGCAGTTTGACCTGCAACGGCAACGGCAAATCCCCTATCTCATCCAGGAAAAAGGTCCCGCCGTTACACTGTTCCAGGCGACCGGGCCTGCTTTCCACCGCACCGGTGTAGGCCCCCTTCCTCACTCCGAATATCTCAGCCTCCAGAAGGCTTTCCGGCAATGCCCCGCAGTTGACCACAACCAGCGGACCATTTCTTCGGGGACTCAGATCATGAATGGCCCGGGCAAAGAGTTCCTTGCCGCTGCCGCTTTCCCCGTTGAGGAAAACGGTCGCCTCGCTGGCCGCGACATCGGCAATGACGTCGAACAGCCCCCTCATTGCGGGATTGCGGCTTACGAGGCTCTGAAAGGTATACTTGTCGGTCAGTTCGTTTTTCAGGGTGTGGATCAACGAGAGATCGCGGATCGTTTCGACCCCGCCAATCGGTTTGCCCTTGTAATCAAAGAGAATTGACGCACTGACCGATATGGGCTTCTTATGGCCATTCCGGTCGATGATCTCCACCTCCCTGTTGACGACGGGCTCTCCCATTTCCATCGCCTCTCTGACGGGGCAGGCGGTCGTGCAGACATCGGAGTTGAATATCTCGCAGCAGGGCTTGCCGATGGCTTCTTCACGGGTGAACATGGTTATCTCTTCGGCGGCCCGATTAAAGGACTTGATCGTCATGTTCTCGTCGACGGTAAAGACCCCGTCGGCGACGCTGTCGAGGATAACGGCCATGTGTTTCAGGTTGCGGATGGTCTCGACGCCCCCTATCGTCTTGCCGTTCGCGTCATGCAACGCCGAAGCCGTGACCGACACGGGAAGGCGGCGCCCCATGCTATCGATGATGTAGACCTCCCGGCAGACAACCGACACCCCTGTATTCAGGGCTTCTTGCAGGGGACAGGCGTCAAGACAGGCCTCGGTGCGAAAGACCTCGTGACAGAGCCTTCCAATGGCCTCCTCCCGTGGGAATCCGGTGATTTCTTCGGCTGCCCGGTTGTAGGTGATAATGCGCATGTCTTTGTCCACGGTGAAGACACCGTCGGCAACCGAGTCCATGATGTTATAAAAATGCAGCAGGTTTTCGTCTTCTTTTTTCAACGTGAGCATTATGCGGTCCCCAAACGGTAACAAAGTCCGATAATGGGCGTAAAGAGAACAACACCCCAAAAACGCGCCCGCTACGTCACCAAGCACCCCCCGCGGCGGACGGAACGGCCCTCCGGACGGGAGGGAAGCAGCGGTTTCCCATTATTATCATTAAATTTATTGAGTATACATCAGCGATCTTCGCTTGCATACCCCAATCTGTCGAAAAGATGCCGAGGCTGGGTGTACGGGCGACTCTGCGATGGTGCGCATGTCGATGCCTTTGAAACCTGCGTCATGAAACGGAAACGGAGGCCCAATCATGGGCCTCCGCCGTGCCGTCTCTCATTTCCCGCTATTTTGAGATGAACGCATACAGCATGAAGAAAACCAGGGTAAGTCCGGTGAACAGCGCAACGAAACCGAAACCCTTGAAGAAAAAGTCATACAGATAACCAGTCGGTCTCGCTATCCGGAACTTTTCCGTTATGCCCTGTTCTTCATACCTCTTCCACTGGTCGCCACGCTCCTCGATGAACTCCTCCTTGGTCATTTGGCCGTTGAAGATGACAAAGTCCATGGGGAACTTTTCCGGGCGGCCGTGGGTATTGAAGAAATGGACGGTAAAGATGAATCCGGTAGCCAGAAGCGCTTCATCGGAGTGGATAATGGTGGCCACGTTCATCACCCAGCCCGGCAGGAAATGCCCGAAGAACTGGGGGAACCAGAGCATGAGACCGGAACCGCCGATGGCGAACATGCCCCAGAAAACCGCGATGAAATCGAATTTCTCCCAGTAGGTCCAGCGTTCGAACGTCGGTTTTTCTCCTTTGTAGAGGAACCACCTGACCATGGCGATGACATCCTTGAGGTCGCGCAGATTGGGGATGAGCGAATCGGGCCCGAACAGCCGCTGGAGGAAGGTCCCCTTGATGTCCTTGCGGATGAAGAGATAGTCGATGCTCATGAGGAGGGCGCCGAGGAAATAGTAGAAGGTGAGGATCGCGCATCCCCGGTGGATCAGGCCGGCGTTGTGCACGCCGCCGTAGAGTGACATGAGGCTCTTTGCCCAGGCCTGATCGCTGAATTTCAGGGGCAGCCCGGTCAAGGAAAGACCAAGAAAGCTCACGATGACCGTCAAATGGAGGAAGATGTGCCGTTTCTGGAAGCGCGCGTAGAGCTTGTTTCCTTCGGGGACGTGATGCCCCTTGCCCGCTGCCAGGGCATCGTGCTTCTCACGGTTTTCCGCAAACCCCCTGAACATCCAGAGCAGGGTATGTACCCAGAAGACCGCGAACGTGCCAACGAGGAGCCCCGTCATTCCCAGAAAGGTCCAGTAGAGAACCGGGTACTTGCCCCTGTCGGAGTGACTGCCATGGGCATAGTACTTGGCAAACAGCGGTGTGGCGTTCTTGTGGCACTTGCTGCAGACCGTCGCCGCGTTCTTCGGGTTGATCGAGGATGCGGGATCGTCCTTCGGCAGAATGGTGTGGGCCGTATGACAATCGGAGCACCCGGCGGCCCGTTCGGGAAAGCCAAGCCTGTATCCTTTGCCGTGATAGCTCTCCAGATAGGTCTCTACGGCCGTGGTGGAGACGTGACTCCGCTTCATCATCGCTTCATCGGCATGACATTTTATGCAGACCGACGTATGAAACGCTCGCCCCTCGTTCGTGGAGGGATCCAGCACCTTCTTGATATCGTGCAGTCCATGACAGTTGCTGCAATCCGGGGCATCCTTGCTTCCGGCCATGACGGCAGCTCCGTGAACGGAATTGATAAAGCCTTTCTCCTTGGAATGGCATGAACTACATTTGACAAGTATTGCCTTTTTCTGATTCTGGGGAACTGTTATCCCATGTATGTCGGAATGGCACCCCGTACATCCAACCCCCTTTTTGCTGTGGATGCTCGTGGCATATTCGGTCTGTTCTTTCCCGTGGCATCTGGCACAATTGACTTCTTGCTTCTTTGTCTTCCCGGTCATGTGCCGGAGCAGGTCGGTGATTTCCAGATGGCAACTCGTACAGCCGTTCTTCCCATGGGGAGAGGCCGCGAATTTTTCGGCTGAGATGGTTTCCCTGTGACAACCAAGGCAATCCATCGGATCCACGGCCAGCCCATGTTCCGCAAAAGCGGCAACAGGAACGGCCATGCAGAAACACACCAGGAATACAATTTGTCGATACCTTTTAATCATTGATCAACTCCTGTTCATGTAGTGTCTTTGCCTGCAAAACATTCGTCAACCACGAAAGGGCAACTTTTTCATCATGGTTGTTGAATCGAAATTCCATTTCACGCATAAATAGATGAAAGTGTTTTCTGAAGCCGCCATGATACCTGACCAACCCTTTTTTGGCGTACACCCAGAAGGAACTGTGGCCGTACTCATCCGGCAACTCTTGAGAATAGTGAATCCGGTCCAGGTTCAATGAATCAAGGGCGTCGCGATCCACCGCATAGATCCAGCCATATATATCCTTGTCCGCGACAGCGGCGACCTCTTCCTCCGGGTCGCCCTGAACGAAAAGCAGGGAGATATTCCTGTCCGCCCGGACCAGACACAGAAGCGGTTCAGCCCCTCTGCCCAGACACTTTCTCTCCGCCGCCTCCCGAAAGCGTCCCGGTGCCACCCGCGACCCGCCAAAGCGCTCCTTGGCCGTCTTTTTCAATTCAGAATGCAGCGCCCGCCTCAGAAGATCGTAATATTTCTGGACTGTCTTGCTGTTCATTCCGAGGTTCTCCGCCGCCGCCGATGCGGATGTCATTCGCCAGAAGCTCTGTACAAACATCTTCATGGTTTCCTGCGATAATTTGATCAGATGCTTCTCGGCACTGAATTTTTTACGACAGTCAGCACACTGAAGGCGATTATCCTTAAGGATGTAATGGCGCCTGCCGCTGCAAACAGGGCAACATATCTCCTTCATGATCATATCCGTCCTCATGTTTTTGGTCCGTTTGTCTGGTGTATCGGTAGTATGGGCAAAAAAACAGGGAGAAACGTTCCCCCTGTTTTTCCATTGTCCGCCGGTGACGCTAGGACACCAGGTTGAGTCCGATGTGGCTCAATGCGGGCCAGGCAACGGTAAGACTGCCGATAATGGCGGCAACTCCTGCCACCGCAAGAACCTTTCCGATATACTTCCTGTCATCAAGATTGAGTGCGTGCATATATCTCCTCACCTCCATTATTGTTTTTTACCTGCTTGGAATGTTTTCCCGGAAACGGCACCCGTTGGCTCCATGGCGCGGCCTGCCTAGCTTGTCAGCTGTACAACCGCCCCTCCCACACATAACGCGGACCACAGCACGTAGAGGAGAATGAAGGCGCTGACCGCCGAAAACACCTCAACAGCCAATTTCCTTGTTGTCTCTTCAGCAAGGTCTGAGTAATCGAGATCTGAATTCATGTCAATTTCCTCTTTTCTCACACTTTCGTGTTGTGGTTTTAAATAGAAGTTATTTATTCAGTTTTTGTTTAGATGCCAATAATGTTACATACAGATAAAACAGTACAAATATTCCACTTAAAATACATGTTGCGATTCCGAGTCCGAATTTGATAATATGTAAGTCCATTGTGTACCTCCTTTTCCGTGTTGCGCCTGTTGTTATTTGACCTTTGAATTACAACCTACCTACAGTGATATTCCATCAAATCATAAGCTTTTTCAGAATATAACGTGCAACTTGGCTCCTATTGTTCATAACTTCAATTCCTGCATCTGTAATATCCTTTTGGCGACGGCTTTCCAAACGTTCGGTACAGATGACACTGTCAATCCCGTTCGTCTTCAGCCATTCAGGTAACGTCGTTTTCTTCTTGTAATCCCACACTCCGAGCCTTACGTTCATCCTTGCCTTTTCATCCATGAGTGTGTCCACAATGAAGAATATCCGTTCATACCCCATGTTTCTCTGGTGCAGCCTCCCGTAGTAGGGGACCGCGATTCTGTTTCCGTTCATAGTAACCTCTGGAAAAAGGATTTGACTTTCATATTCCAACAAGCGTGCCAGAGAAGCCAAAATATATAAATACAAATAATATTATATGGTTACACCCGAGATGGCTGCGGATTCGACGCACCATAACCGCCCATGTTTCAAATGCAACAAAAGACGCCATCTTTCATGCCCCGCGACAACATATGGAAAATCATATGTTTTGCCCTGGTCGCGTTGCACTACGTAAAAATGCAGCTAAATGCAACAAATGCAACATTACCGATGTTCTCTGCACGCTGACCATGTGCCTGGGTATGATGCGGAAGGGCAAAGAACGGAAGGAACAGCGGGGGCCGACAAGCCTTGTGGGCGGCTTGAGACTATTGTGACTTGTTTAAGGAAAAACGGGCTGGTATAGTCAGAGATACGATTGGTCAATAGTACATTCACGACAGCGTTGTCGCGGATTGCCGACCTCACCTCACCAAAAGGAGAACACCGCAATGCTGGGAACCGTAGAAATAAAACCGGGGCTCTATTGGATCGGCTCCGAGGACCCGGACCTGCGCGTCTTCGACGACCTCTTTCCCACCGAGCATGGCACCAGCTACAACTCCTACCTGCTCAAGGGGACGGAAAAAACCGCCATCATCGACACGGTCAAGGGGAAGCGGGTGGACGAGTTCATGGACAAGGTCAAATCGCTGGTCGCCCCCGAGACCATCGACTACATCATCGTCAATCACACCGAACCCGATCACTCGGGCGCACTGGGCTACCTGCTGGAGTACTGCCCGCAGGCCACGGTGGTTTCGTCCAGCGCCGCAAAAAACTTCCTCGGCAACATGCTGCGCAAGCCGTTCAATTCCCAGGTGGTCAAGGACGGCGACACCATCGACCTGGGCGGCAGGCAGCTGCGCTTTATCATGGCCCCCTTCCTGCACTGGCCCGACACCATGTTTACCCGGCTGGAGGGAGAGAACATCCTCTTCTCCTGCGACGCCTTCGGCGCCCACTACTGCCGCAGCGGCCGGCTGTTCAACGACGAAGTCGAGGATTTCACCTCGGCCCGCCACTTCTATTTCGACTGCCTGATGCGCCCCTTCAAGGACAAGGTGCTGGCTGCCGTGGAAAAGGTCCGCCACGACGTGATCGACATGATCTGCCCCAGCCACGGTCCGATCATCCGTCAGAACCCATGGCAGGCCATCCAGCAGTACGAGCAGTGGAGCAGACCCGTCAGCCAGGGCAAAAAGATATTCATTCTGTACATCTCTCCCCACGGCAACACCGAAAAGATGGCCGAGGCCGTGGCCACCGGCGCGGACATGGACGGCGTCCAAGTGATCCGCTATCACATCAGCCTCCTGAGTTCCGACGAGGTACGAAACCTGATGGAGGAGGCGGACGCGCTGATCTTCGGTATCCCCACCGTCAACCGGGACATCCCCAAACCGATGTGGGACGTGCTGGCCTGGCTGAGCACGGTCAAGCTCAAGACCAACCTGGCAGGCCTGTTCGGCAGCTACGGCTGGAGCGGCGAGGCCTGCAAGATGGCCGAAGAGCGGCTGAAGGGGATGGGTTTCAGGCTCCCGATTCCGGCGGTCAGGACCAACTTCACTCCCACCGCCGAGATCCTGGGACAATGCGAGGCCCTGGGATGTGCCATTGCCGAGGAGGTACTGAACAAGGGGTGATCCGAGGTCCTGACCCTGAGACCGAAACGGGCGCACCGCTGCATGGCGGTACGCCCGTTTGTTTACCCTTGGATCTCTGTGGGGACACTATGCAACGATGCCCGTGAGTTCGGTTTCCCTTCCCCGGTTATAGTGGTGGAGAGCGACCAGCAGCAGGGACGCGATCAGGTAGGCAAGGGCATACGCTCTGGCGGCGCCGAAACCGAACCGGTTCTGCACCCCCGCCGGGGTCAGGACATAGGCGTGGATGACACCGAAAAAGGAGAGCACGGCGGCTGTCGCCATCCAGAGCGCCGCCTTGAGGAACTGCCGCTCAACCACGAACACCATCATTGCGGCCAGGATCATGCACGTAAGCATGAAGCCCTGACTCAGGGAGATGATGCCGTACACGTACAGATCGTTGCCGAATCTCGGCGCCACGTCGTACAGGGTGGTGCCTGCCTTGCGCAGGGTCGTTTCCACGAGCAGGAGCGCCCATGCCGCCAGCGCCGGCAGCAGCCCGACCGCCACCGCCACGCCGTGTTTCCTGGGCACTTCCCGAAACGCCTGGGCCGTGATGATGAGCCCCACCCAGAGCAAGATACCGATCATTGCCTCCATCGGCACAACCTTGAGCACCAGGGTGACCCCTCCGATCAGGCAGAGGAGCGTGATGACGACGCCGTTCACCATGGAGTACCCCCACCTGGCCCCCATGGCCTTCCACCCGGGATGGCCGATGTAGATCGTGGTCGGGAAGGGGTTTCCGAGGCATGCCGCCACAATTGACCCGAACCCGTTGACCAAGAGGGACGACCGTGTATCGTATCGGTCTCCGGCCGCTTCCGCACTTTCCAGGTTCTGGAGCGAACCAACCACGTTAAACAGCGCCATGGGGAATATGACGGAGAAGTACTTCCATCCCCGCCCGTTCGCCAGAAAGGCGAACATGTCGGAAAAGGCCGTCCTGGGAAGGTGGACGGCAAACTGGTACGGCTCCTGGAGCGGCTGAAAAAACGGGTAACCACACCATCTGAGGATCCATCCCATGGCCACGCCCAGCGCCACCGCGAAAAAACCACCCGGAAGTCCCAGGGGCAGCTTGATCTGCCCTCCATAGACGATGATCACCAGTAATGCCGGCACAACCGCTATGGCCGGCATGGCGAATATCTGGAACACGAAACCCATGGATATGAACGTAATGGCGATGCCGGCCAGCGACGACAGAAGTGCGGCACGTGGCGTATGCCTGCGGAGCCAGCCCCCAACAAACGCCCCGACACACTCCAGCACGGCACTGGCGAGACACGCGAACAGGCCGGCCTGCCAGGCAAGGTTCGGGTCTTTCGTTTCAAAATAGATCGGGGCGATTATCAGGAAAACAAAGGCAATGAGGCTGACGGTGTTGATGCCGTAGGGCAAGGCGGTGACATCGGTCCGGCCCGTCCTGATGGCCAGCTTTCGTGCCTGCCACGCGTAAAACGCGTTGCCGAACAGGATCGAGAGCGCCGCGCCGGGAAGTATCCTGCCGTAGACCAAATCCGGCGGCATGCCGCACACCTTGCCGCAGAGCACCGCGATCAGCATCAACTGCAACAAGTTGTCAACGAACAACCCGAAGAATCCGTCAACGTCTCCGCGGACAAACCAACCGACTTTCATAGACTGCGACTCCTTTTTGAGCGTAACGGGTCAGCCGTTGTGGTTCCCCGCACCGGTGTCCTGACAGGAAAATCCAGTACCAAACACCTGCGGCGGCGACAGTACGTCGTGGATTCGGGCCATTATACGCAGCAAATCCCAGTAATCAAGGAGAACTCCGTGCTAAAAAGCCGATTCCGGGTGGATCGGCCTTGCTGAAAAAACCACGTCGCACCCGGCCTCTTACTGGAGTGTGGGAGCAGATGCCCTGAGCCGCAGACGCGCCTCGGCGTACTCCGGGAAATAACGCCCTACCAGCCGCCAGAAGCCGGGACCATGGTGCCGCACCGTGACGTGGCACAGCTCGTGGCAGATCACGTAGTCGAGACACGCCAGGGGGAATTTGATGAGATTCAGGTTGAGGGTGACGCGCCGGGTGCGGTAGGAATAGCTCCCCCAGCGGCTGGTCATGGGGCGGATCGTGATCGGCGGAGGGGCCGTTCCTTCGGGGAACATCCTGCGGTGGCATGCGGCCAGCCGCTCTTTGAAAAGCTCAGCGGCGCGCTTTCGGTACCAGGCATCCACCAGCGCCGCCAGGAGCGGCGGGGAAGGTTCCTCCGGCGTGCTCACCACGAGACAGCCGCCCCGGAGGTAGACTGCTTCCAGCGGCCCCTTCTCAAGGGCCAAAGGGTATTTTGCTCCCAAGAACGGGAAGGGTGCTCCGTTCGCGTAGCTCTGCGCAGGCGGCCGGACGTGGCGGTCAAGCCTTTCCCAGGTCTTGGTGATCCAGGCCGCCTGCCGCGTGACAAACTCCCGGATGGCATGGAGCGGCGTGCGCAACGGTACCCTCACGCTCACCGACTTGTCCGGCCTGACCGTCAGGCCGAGCGTCCTGCGCCGGGAATGACAGTAGCGAAATGGGATCGTGACGCCGTTGCAGACAACCGCGTCCTCGCGCATGCTTCCCTGCCCATCCTTCCTGATCGCCACCGTCACACACCCTGTAGAGAACGCAATTGCTCCAGCATCCCGCTCACATCGGCCGGGACGGCATGTCCGGCCCGTTCCAGGAGCGGCCCTACGCCCTGTTCCGGCGGGAGCCGGGGGAAGGCGCGGTCGCTCAGGTGATGGAGCAGCCGCATGGTGCGGAATGCGTCGAACCAGCCGTGGAAAGCGGTGAGCAGCCTCTCTTTCCCGGAGTTGTGCCTGAGCAGGTTTGCCCAGGCCGCCCCGAAACCGGTTTGCTCCAGAAACTCGCCAAGATGGGGGGAGATGCACCCGGCCCGGCGCAAGAGCTCCGCACCGTCCGCTTCAGGGTGCGCCGCCACACAAGCCAGCCACTCCCCCAGCACCGAGAACAACCGTGGTTGATAGAACAGCAGCCGCCCCTCCCCCGCGGCCAGCATGTCGCCCACGCTGCGGCCGGTGCCGAAGGGGACGCGCCGGGACGCACGGGGCGAGGGGTGCACGCAGGTTCCGCTCAAGGGCGCAACCCCGGAGGTCTTGTGCACCTGTTGGAGAAAGTAGAAATCCTCCCCGGCCAGGCGGCGGTTCATCCCCCCGCCCGCAACATAGGCCGATGCCCGGCAGGCCATGGCACTCCCCACGGTATGAAAGGCGTAGGGGGAACGGGCCTGTTCCAGCCCCAACACGTAGGCCCGCAGGAACAGCTCATACCGGTCGATGGCCGCCTGTCCCAAGGAATCCAAGGCCCTGCGGTGGCGAAAGGGGATGCTGGCACCACCGCCGCCAGTGGTCCCAAAATGCCTGCCGATGGCAGCCAGATAGTCGGGCTGCACGATGGTGTCGCTGTCCAGGCAGATAAGGAGCGGGTCAGCGTCACTGTAGTCAAGATGCCGCAGGGCCAGGTCCAGGCCGATCTTGCGGGCCAGCCCCACTCCCTGCTTGGGCGGCAGTTCGGTGCCCGTTGAGGCGGCATCGACCCAGTGCAGATGCTCCAGCCCGTAGTCCTGCTGCCAGGCTTGCAGCAACTCCAGTGTTGCCCGATTATCGGCACGTTCCTCGGTAGAGGCGTCGTCACGCTGGTTGACCACCACCAGGATCATGAAACGCGCCAGCAGGTCGGGCGGATTGGCGGCCAGGGAATGCAGCGTCAGCGGGAGGTTGTGGCTCTCGGCCAGGGAGGGGATGACCACGGCGCCGCGGAACGGTCCGTTGGGACGCCCCGCGATGCGCCAGGGGGTGGCAACGGCACGCTTGGCCCGATAGGCCTGGACAGGGGGCGGAAAAGACTGGTACGGCATGGAGCGGTGCACGCTAGCGATCACCCCAGCGCGTGAAGAGGTCGTTGGGGACACCCAGCTGGTCCAGCACCTTGCCGACCACGAAGTTCACCAGGTCGTCGATGGTCTCCGGTTTATGGTAGAAACCGGGCATGGCGGGGATGATGCGCGCCCCGGCTTGGGCGAGTTTCAGCATGTTCTCCAGATGGATCTGGGAGAGCGGCGTCTCCCGGGGCACCAGCAAGAGCGGGCGGTGTTCCTTGAGCACCACGTCCGCGCTGCGCTCGATCAGGTTGCCGGAGACGCCGTGGGCGATGCGGGCCAGGGTGCCCATGCTGCACGGGGCCACGATCATGGCATGGGGCGCGGCGGAGCCGCTGGCGGAACTGACGAAAAGGTCGTCGGGGGCCACCACCTCGACCCCCAGCTTCACGCCAAGATGTTTCTGGAGTCGAGAGGTTGCGGCCAATGGGTCAACGGACAGGTCCAGCCCGGTCTCGTCCCGGCAGACCAGTTGCCCGCTCTCGCTGGCCACCACCGTGAGCAGGTAGCCCCGCTGCACCAGTTCTTCCATCAGGCGCAACCCGTAGATGGAGCCGGAGGCCCCGGTCAGGGCAACAAGGATTCTGTGAGCCGTCATGATATCACCTCGCCAGCACGTCGGCCGCCGTGAAGAGCAGGATGGCGACGCTGATGTAGCCGTTCATGTTGAAGAAGGCGGCGTCCAGTTTCTCCAGGTTGCCGTTTCTCAGCAGCCAGTGCTCGTACAGCAGCATGGTCCCTGCCGCCCCGATGCCCGCCAGGAAAAAGCCCCCCAGGTGCAGGGTGACGAACAGCCACAGCAGCAGGGCCAGCATCACCAGGTGGAACAGGCGCGCCGCCCGGAGCGAGCCATTCACCCCCAGCACCACGGGGATGGAGTGCAGCCCGGTCCTGCGGTCGAATTCCAGGTCCTGCAGGGCGTAGAGGATGTCGAAGCCGGCCACCCAGAACAGCACCACGCCCCCCAGGATCAGAGCAGGAGCATCGATGCTGCCGCGGATGGCGGCCCAGGCACCGATGGGGGCGGCTGCCAGACAGATGCCCAGCACCACGTGGGCCAGGGAGGTGAAACGCTTGCAGTAGGAGTAGAGCACCAGAAAGGACAGTGCGATGGGTGCGAGCTTCAGGCAGAGCGGGTTGAGCATGCCCGCCGCCAGGAGCATCAGTGCCGTGGCCGTGACGATGAAGGCCAGGGTGGCCCCCTTGCCGATCAGGCCGGCCGGGATGGCGCGGCCGGCGGTGCGGGGATTTTTGGCGTCGATCTCGGCGTCGATCAGTCGGTTCAGCCCCATGGCGGCCGTACGCGCCCCGGCCATGGCCAGGATGATCCAGAGGAGTTGCCGGCCCGTGGGCAGGCCGTTCGCAGACAGCAAGGCCCCGGTCAGGGCAAAGGGGAGTGCGAAGACGGTGTGGGAGAATTTGATCATCTCCAGGAAGACGACGATCTTGCGCATGAGGCCTGTTTCCGTTGTCATGACTGTCATTCCGAAAAACCCTTCAAAATATTCATTCTGCCACAGAGACGCAGGATTCACGGAGGTTTAAACAAAAAGATGGGTGTTTCCCGTTTGAACCGACTCTCTTAGCTTGAACGACTCAAAGCCTTTCTCCGTGTCTCTGTGTCTCCGCGGCCGGTTTTGATGCTAAATCCCGTATTCCCGCCAGCGCCGCGCCACCTGCTGGGCAACCACGGGGTCGGGTACGATCCGTTGCCGCCCTAGACTGCCACCGGTGGCGTCCAGGGCCCAGCGTTTTCCGCTCGTGTCCGCGAACAGGTCATGGCCGAGATCGGCAAGGTTGATGGCGGCCCAGGCGACCCGAGACAGGTCGGCCGGCTCACTGGACGCATCCACGAAGATCACCAGCCGAGAGGCGGCGAACCAGGGGAGGGACCAAAGCTGCTCCGCTGTTTCCCTTACCATGCCGAGAGCAGGGTTTACAAGGGAAATGACAGGGCTCTGGTGGAAGACCCATTCCAGCGGGAAATGGAGGTCACCCACGACCGGGACGAGCCGTCTGAGAAAGGCCGCCAGCAGCCGCTCCCAGGCCATGGCCATCCAGCAGTCCTCCATGGGGGGCGGGCCCACCACCGTGGTCGGGATAACGGCCTCGGCGCGGTGGCTGACGCTGGTCACCCGCAGGAGCGGAGCCGATCCGGCAGGGGAGTAGCAGCCGGTATGGTTGCCGAATGGTCCCTCCACGACCGTCTCTCCCGGATCGACATACCCCTCGATCACCACCTCGCTGGTGGCGGGGACACGGAGCGGCACGGTACGGCAGGAGGTCATGGGGATCGGCTCGTTGGCCAGGAACCCGGCAAAGGCCATCTCGTCCAGGTCCCCCGGCAGGGGAAACAGGGCACTGAAGATCGCTGCCGGCGGGCCTCCCAGGGCGATGGCCACCGGCATCCGTTTTCCCCGCTGCCGGAACGCCTCCAGGTGCCGGGCAGCGCCGCTGCCGGGATTCCAGCGGATGGCCAGCTCAGTTGCCCCCCGCACCTGGCAGCGGTATATGCCGCAGTTGGGCATTGTACCCTCCGGGTCCGTGGTGAATACCAGCGGCAGGGTGATGTAGCGCGGGTGGCCGCAGGCGCTGCCGTCAGCGGGCCAGGTTTGGAGAAAGGGGAAAGCGGTCAGGTCGGGGGTATCCATTGCCGCACGACTGGCATCACTGCCGGCAATGGGAGAAAAACGGGTAAAGCCGGGCAGGGCGGCGATCTGGTTGTCGAGGTGTGAGAAGAGCGGTTCCGGAACCAGGGAGAGCAGCCCTCCCATCCGGTCCGTCAGCCGGTCCAGGTTGTCCACCCCCAGGGCCATCTCCACCCGGCGCCGGGAGCCGAACAGGTTGGTGGCCACAGGGAAACTACTCCCCCTGGGGTGCTCGAACAAGAGCGCCATGCCGCCGCCAGGCTGCTTGCAGACCCGGTCGGTGATGGCGGCTATTTCCAACAGCGGGTCGGTTTCTACCGTAATGCGGTCAAACTGGCCGGAGGATTGGAGGAGGGAAAGAAACTGCCGCAAGTCGCGATGGGACATGATCGGAGGGTCAGCTGCCGAACCGGTTGCGGTAGTACTCCGCCCCCCGCCGCCGGCGGATTGCCAGGTGGTACAGCTCGTCGTATCTGCGTGCCGCGTCTTCCCAGGTAAATCGCTGCTTCATGCCGTTCCGCCGCAGGGCCGCCAGCCCCTTGGGGTTGTTGAAGAAGGTCCAGGCAGCCCAGCCGACCGTGTCGAACAGGGCCAGGGCGGTGTGGTGCCAGAACTTGAAGCCGGTACCGGTCAGCATGGCCTCGTTGAAGTTCTCCACGCTGTCGTCCAGCCCGCCGGTGGCCCGCACGATGGGGGGCGTGCCGTAGGCCAGGGAGTACATCTGGTTCAGGCCGCACGGCTCGAACGAAGAGGGCATGACGAAGAAGTCGGCCCCGGCCTCCACCTTGTGGGCCAACTCCTCGCTGTAGCCGATGTGGCAGGCGAATTTTTCGGGATACAGGGCGGCGATGTCGCCGAAGTAGAAGTGGGCCCAGGGCTCGCCGTTGCCGATCATAACGAACTGAACGTCCATCTCCAGGATGCGGTGGATCGCCTCGGCGATCAGGTCGGTCCCCTTCTGCCGCACCATGCGGGAAACCACGCCGAACAGCGGCACGAAAATTGAACTCAGGGTGAGCAGAAAGGGCTCAAGCGCGTGCATCGGCAGCGCCAACGCCGCCGCGGTGGCCATCGACAATGCGCGCCTGCACGCGGAAGTGCACCGCCTGGCGGTGACCGACAGCCTGACCGGCCTGGCCAACCGGGCGCTCTTCCTCGACCGGCTCGACCACACCCTGCGCCGCGCCGAGCGCGACCGCACGGCGGTGGCCGTCGTGTTCTGCGACCTCGACGGCTTCAAGGCACTGAACGACAAGTTCGGCCACGGCGCCGGGGACGAC